>JAFYBQ010000024.1 GCA_017540085.1 Synergistaceae bacterium
AAATGGGGGTCATAAACTCCGATGAAGCATTTTGCACAGCATTGCGTGATGTCTACGTCGCGGATGTCCTTGAGCCAGAACAACGTACATTTCTTTTTCAGTTCGAGACGTAACCGCATGGGCGGTGTAGTCGTAATTTTGCATGGTATCATTTTATGCCTCCTTGTATGATACGTCAATGACAGCTTAGTGCCACAAGCTCGTAATGTTCAATGTCGGGATTTTTCGCTTGAATCCACGCTCCAAGTGCTGTAAGCATCATCTCAGAGTGACACGGAGTGACAGATTCAAACTCTACACCGACTTCCATCATCGCATTCATGACAGCAACAAACACACGCTCAGAGCCACTCACACGTGTCCTAGCTACTGCTCTTCTCTCGCCATGATCGCTGAAGCTCTCAAACAGAACATGGCTCAAAGGATTACCTGCACTCATTGATTTACCAATGGTGAGTTTTGCGAGCTTAATGACGTAGCCGGTATTGGTCTTAGCAAGTAATTCATACCGCTCTGTGATGACCACGTAAGTCGGTAACGGATTAGGCTGTTCAAAAGGTCGTGGGTTATAATCCTTAATCATGTTAGCCTCCCTAGCAGTTAGCCTCTGCAAACGTGATTTCCTCTTCAGTCATGGGCGGATTAGTGATAGGCTTGAACTCGTCTTCAGCTCCTCCCGTACAACCGTAAGGACAAGCCTCGTGATCACAACCGCGTAAATCAGCATAACAGCCTATTTTTTCATATAGGCAAACGGAACAAGGGGCAAGCGGTTTTCCGCATGACGGGCAAGCGGTTATACCATGACTGCGGATCGCAACTTCTTGCTCACAATACGGACAATACTCAATCGTGTAATCTTCTGCTTTCATGTTAGCCTCCATCAGTTCGCAATTTCTGCGGTAATCTCAAAGTCCCGACTGAACTCATCAGGGCTTATGGTTTTGTCATCGCTACCATCGTCAGCACCGTAGAAAACCTCTACTCCGTGTTCGCAGGTGTTTGCAACGCCTTCCTTGCCGGTAGCCCTTTCCCTTATCTCGATGGTGTGACATATTTTCTCCGCCTGAACCAGTTTCTCGTATTCGTTCATAGTTTTCGTCCTTTCTTTTCAGTTTGGCGGTTTCTCGTTGGAGGCAAATCCGGCTATCTATCTTCACAATTCACAGTCATAATTTCTCAAAATTCGGCAAAGATTCACCCGCAGATTTCAATTCATTCCTCAAGTCTTGCACGGATATTGAACGTATACAGATGTTACAGGCACTCTGGGATTTCTCCTCGAAATATAACACCATGAACCCCGGCGGCGTAATATCCGCAGTTAGAACCGGACAGCTTGACGCTTCATCAATATCGTGTGGGGCTGTAAGGAAAGCTCTCGTATGGCGTTCGTACAATAAGGCAACGTATTATTTTCGGAATGATGACAAAGTAGAGTATCATGAAATAGTGCAATGGGCAGCGGGTAAAGTGGGAGTACCGGAAAATAAAATAGAGACATTCTCAACATATCAGCTTGAGAAGGAAGTATCACAAAAATTTTTCTCTAAAGTTTGGGACAGTCTTCCCCCACAACAAAGGGAAACTATAATCAAGGACTTAAATTTGAAAAGGGCTTGGACGCTTGACCTTGTTGAAGCTGTGCAGAAAGTTTATGACTTGGTAACTGACCCGCGCACTCTGGTGATGAGTATATTGGGCAGTACTGTGGGTTATGCTTTTGCGGAAAGCGATACTGTCTGCATGTTCATAATGACGGTAAGCATGATAAAGTCCAAATAACAAAAAATGCTCCCCATATTTCAGAGGAGCATTAATTCTCACGTTATGACAGCACGCTCAAATCTCCCGCCTCAAGGAATAATTTATTGCACTCCCTGAGCAACGCTATGCGGTTGTTCCTGACTCTTTCGTCCTTGTCCATTACCATGACATCATCAAAGAATTTCCCGACAACAGGCGACAATTCCGCGAGAATTTTTGCGAGTCCCTCCCAGTCGTAGGCGTCCACAGATTTACGCACAGAGTCGGCAACTCTCATGATTTCGGCGTAAAGATTCTTCTCCGCTTCAACAGTCATCAACGACTCATCCGGCTTAACGTCAGCAATGTTTTTCGCGTTCTTTGCGAGAATGTTCTTGACCCTCAGAGCTGAGGCCGCAAGACCCGTGAACCAGTCCTCAGACTTTACGCGGCTCAGAGTCTCAATCAGCTTCAGTGCCTGGTACGGGACATTCCCCGCTACAGCCATTCCGAGATTCACGAGTTCAGCGTCATAGCCCCTTTCACGCAGTTGTCCGCCGAGTCTCTGCTGAATGAACGCCAGAATTTTTGCCTTCACGGAGTCGTCAACGTCATTAATCCTGCATGACTCCGCGACAGCTTCGGCCATGTCGAAATTGTAGCCCCGTGCGAATAACGTCTCATTAATGCACCGCGCCGCCCGCCTGAGTCCGTAGGGATCCTGTGAGCTTGTAGCCTCAAGCCCGGCTTTGTGGCACGCCGTAATCACATGCACACGTTCAGCCAGTCCCAGCACCGCACCGACATCATCTGTCGGAGTCTTCCCGGAGGCCGTCAGCGGCAAATACTGCTCATACAGCGCAAGGGCGACTCTTGGGTCTTCCCCGGCGGCTTTGGCGTACTCGCGTCCCATTACGCCCTGAAGGTCTGTGAACTCGAATACCATCGACGTAACGAGGTCTGCTTTCGACAAGTACGCGGCACGGTCAACAAGAGACGCTATACCGTCCATACCGTAGCGGCGGCAGAACCATAACGCCAATTTTCGAGTCAGCATTACTTTGTCGTAAACAGTGCCTAATTTTTCCTGATACGTTACGGATTTCAGGCGTTCGACATATGACGCAAGCGGAATTTTCCTGTCCTCGTCCCAGAAAAACGCGGCATCCTCAAGCCTTGCCCGCAGGACTCTCTCGTTGCCCTCGCGGATTACTGACATGTCCGGCACAAGATTGTTGCTCACTCCCACGAAATAGCGCGCCAGTTTTCCGCCCTTGTCCCGGTTTCGGACGGCTAAATATTTCTGATTCTTCTTCATTGAGGTCGTCAACACTTCTTCGGGAATCTCAAGAAATTTCTCATCAAATGACCCCGCGAAAGGCACAGGATATTCAACAAGGTACAAATTTTCCTCAAGTATAGCCTCGTCCATCTCTACTTCCAAATTGCCATCCCAATCTTTCTGAAGGGCGGCGATTGAGGCTTTCATTTTCTGGAGGCGTTTTTCCTGGTCAAGTATTACATTGTTGTCATAAAGTACATCAAGAAATTCTGACGCGTCCGAAATATCGATAGCCTTATGACCCATGAATCTGTGTCCCGCTGTCCTGCGTCCCGATTTCACCCCGCCGAACTCGAACGGGATAACCTCAGAATCAGCCATCGCGACAATCCACCGCACCGGCCTGGCGAACCTCACGCCGGATTTGTCCCAGTACATGCTTTTCGGGAACGTTAAGCCGGAAATCAGAGACTTCATTATTTCGGGGAGTACTTCAAGCGCGGGAAGACTCTTCTGCCGAATCTCTGCGGCTATATACTTCACGCCGTTAATTTCCGTGAACTTCAGCTCATCGACTGTAATCCCCTTGCTTTTCGCGAAACCTTCCGCGGCTCTTGTAGGCTGATCGTTGTCATCAAATGCTGATGAGACTGCCGGGCCTTTGAGCAGGTCTACCTGTTCCGTTTGCGTGTCGCTGACTCCCGTAACAATAAGCACAAGCCTTCGCGGTGTGGCGTATGTCTTCACGCCGTCAAAAGTGAGCCTGTTAGCACCGAATAACGACTCGGCGGACTCCTTCAGGAACTTCAGCGAGTCAGGGATAAATCTTGACGGTATTTCTTCTGTGCCGATTTCGAGTAACACATTCTTTATTGCCATGATTAGCCCTCCTTTAGTCCTCAAAGAAATTCCCGGTCTCGTTGGTGAACTTGTCCATTAACGGGAAGCCCATATCACCGCGCTGTTTCCTGTACGCCTCAGCACAGCGGCAGGCCAAAGCCCTAACACGCGAAATATACCCGGTTCGCTCCGTTACGCTGATTGCGTTTCTTGCGTCAAGAAGGTTGAATGTATGCGAGCTTTTCAGGACGTAATCATAGGCAGGCAGGACAAATCCCGCGTCAAGAATCCGCCCGGCTTCTTTCTCGTACATCGCAAAAAGTTTGAACAGCATATCAGTGTCAGCCGTCTCAAAATTATAGTGGGACTGCTCTTCCTCATTCCGCAGATAAACATCGCCGTACGTAACTTTCCCCGCCCATTCGAGATCGTAAACGTTATCCTTTTTCTGCACGTACATGGCTATGCGCTCGATTCCGTAAGTGATTTCCGCAGGGACGCTCTCCATGTCGAGTCCGCCAAGCTGCTGGAAGTACGTGAACTGCGTAATCTCCATGCCGTCAAGCCAGACTTCCCAGCCGAGTCCCCACGCGCCTGTGGAGGGGTTCTCCCAGTCGTCCTCAACAAAGCGTATATCATGTTCATCGGGATTAATGCCCAGACTCGCGAGGCTCTCTATGTAAAGCTCCTGAATGTTAGCGGGCGCGGGCTTGATGATAACCTGATACTGGTAGTAGTGCTGAAGGCGGTTGGGATTCTTGCCGTAACGCCCATCCGACGGCCTTCTTGACGGCTCAACGTAGGCGACCCTCCAAGGCTCCGGCCCTAAAACGCGGAGGGCGGTTGCGGGGTTCATTGTCCCGGCTCCAACCTCAATGTCATACGGCTGCTGAATCACACAGCCTTGGCGCGACCAGAAATTTTCCAGCCTGAAATATACTTCCTGAAAGTTCAAATTTTATGCTCCTTTCTAGTTTGTTGACGCAAATTGTGTATTTCCCGCAAGATAGCGCATTGGGTCAACTTTTGTGCTGTTGATTCTGACCTCGAAATGAAGGTGATTCGCTGTTGACCGTCCTGTGCTGCCTACGTAGCCGATAATCTGACCCTGCATGACTCTCTGTCCCTGAACGACAGCAACGCTAAGGCAGTGCGCGTAGAACGTCTGCAAACCCTCTCCGTGATCCATGAGGACGAAATTTCCGTAGCCCCTGAATCCCATTGTCGAATTGTTGCCGGTGCGCGAAATGACTCCGTTTCGGGCGGCTCTGATGGGAGTCCCTGCGGGCATGGGTATGTCTATTCCCTGATGTCTGTGGCTTCCGCGCCATTTCCCGAAAGGCGATGACACTTTTCCCTCGACAGGCCAAAGCATTTTACCCGCTAAATTTCCCATGTTGAGAATGAACGGATCGCGTCTCTTTGGCGTTAAGTTGTAGTGAGGCAGGTAGCTGGGATTAGTGCCGAATGAGTCGTTAAGGTCAGACAGGCTCGGACGTTTAGGGGCGGCGTTTTTCGGGAGCTGTACTACTTCTACTTTGTCGCCTGAAATAACGAGCCTCATCGGGCCTTGCGAGGGGTCTCCGTTTGGCGAGAATATTATTATGGGATCCATGAGGCCGGGAATTTCTGCCTTTGCTGACTTCCTGCCCCTGCTTGTGAGAATCTTGTCGGGTTTTGCGGTGTTTGCGATGACTTTTGCGGGCGACTCCTGCTTGTGTGATTTGGCTGTCTTCACCTGCTGAACGGGCGCGGGAGTCTCTGCTGTCTTTTCGGGCTTTGCGTCCTCCGTGTCAGTTTTAGCTGTCTGAATCTCCGCAGGCTTTTCGGGTTCAGGGGGTAGATTTCTTTCGTTGGCTTTCACTTCATCGCGGAGCATGGCTATTATGTCGTCATTCGTTTTCCCGTCAGACTCTGCCTCTGCTATTTCCGCCGGGGGTGCTGTGTCCTCTGGCTGTGCCTGCGCCATGTCCGGGGCGGGAGTCTCTGCGGAGTTGCCTGCTTCAGCATCGGGAGAATCGGCTTTCACTTCATCGCGGAGCATGGCTATTATGTCGTCATTCGATTTCTCGTCAGACTTTGCCTCTGCTATTTTTACGGGGAGTGCTGTGTCTTCTGATACTTTCTGCGTCATGGCCGGGGCGGGAGTCTCCGCTGTCTTTTCGGGTTCTGCCGCAACGGTCTGAATCTCGGCGGGCTTTGCTGACTTCAGCGGCTCAGGCTTGGGAGTCAGTGTGTTAAGGTCAGGGATCCCGGCGATTTTCGGCATGGGTACTTCCTTCAGGAGAGAGTCTTTCTTTGCGGCGCGTTTTGCGGCGGCGGCACTCGTTACGGGGACTAGGGCTGTAGGCTGCCACGCTCCTTTGTGCTGCCATATCGCGAGAAGCTCGGCATGATTCGCGGGAAGGTAAAGAGACTGACCCGGCTTTATGTCCGCGCTGTCTATGCTGTTTGCCCATAATACATCGGCGACGGTAACATCATGTGTCATGCAGTACTGTTCAAGCTCGGCCATTCCCGAATCAGCGTCAGAAAATACTAGCTCTTTCCATTTGGCCGCATAAGCACTACCGGAAAACGTCAGCAAAATTAATGCACCCGCCGCAAATTTCTTCATGTTCAACGTCAATCAATCCTCCTATACTCTTTCTGTAACGATTCTGAATCCTGCCCCGCTGAGTTTCTGCTTTATCGTCTCAATCTGTGCGCTGTTGAGAGTCTCAAGCGAAATTTTCAGGAAGCACGAATTTATCGCCATGTTCGTATCGCCGTGATCGTATGAGACCGCCACGACATTTGCCCCGCATGAGGCTACAATTTCGCTAACCTGCTGAAGCTGTCCGGGCTTGTCGACAAGCTCAATCGTCAAATCAATGTTGCGCCCCGTCATAATTAGCCCTCGTGTTATGACTCTCGACAAAATATTAACGTCAATATTTCCGCCTGAGACAATGCAGACAGTTTTCCTGCCCTCAATGGGAAGTTTATGGAACATTGCCGCCGCAACAGGAACAGCCCCGGCCCCCTCGGCGATGAGCTTCTGACGCTCAATCAGTGCCAGTATAGCCGCGGCTATTTCGTCCTCAGAGACGCAGACAATATCATCAACGTAGCGCGAAATGATGTCAAAAGTATTCTCGCCCGGATTCTTGACCGCTATACCGTCCGCAAATGTCGAAACGCTGTCGAGGACTCTGCGTTCTTTCGCCCGGAATGAGTTGTACATGCTCGCGGCTCCTGCTGCCTGAACGCCGTAAATTTTCACGTCAGGTTTCAGGGACTTCACCGCGAACGAGATTCCCGAAATGAGTCCGCCTCCCCCTACAGGCGCGATAATCGCCTCAACATCTTCGAGCTGGTCGAGAATCTCAAGCCCTATGGTAGCCTGCCCCGCTATCACGAAATCGTCATCATACGGGTGAATGAATGTCGCGCCGGTCTCCTCAACGAGCTGAACCGCTCTGTCGTGTGCGTCATCGTAGGCACCTGTAACGAGTTCGACATTTGCGCCGAGCCTGCGCGTACTTTCGACCTTCATGACGGGAGCGGAGTCGGGCATACAGATTGTTGCGGGGATTCCTTTCCGGGAGGCTGACATTGCGACTCCCTGCGCGTGATTTCCGGCGGAACATGCGACAATCCCGCGTGATTTTTCGTCATCACTGAGCTGTGAAATTTTGTAGTATGCTCCCCGGAGCTTGAAGCTGCCTGTTACCTGCAAATTTTCGGTCTTGAGGTAGAGATTATGCTCCTCGCTGAGAAGAGGCGCGGCAATGAGATCTGTTTTGCGGGCACATTCCCGGAGAACATAAGCGGCATGATAAACTTTGTCTAGCGTAAGCATTTATTACCCTCTGCATTCATGATTAATCACACCTCACTGAAAAATGATTCAATAGTATACCGCAATAACGGCTGAATTTTAGCAGTCAGGGAAAATTTTTCCGGGATTAATTTTTGCCTAGCCCGTGTAACCCCCCTGTATCCCCTCGCGAAGTTCACCTCTCTTCCTCTGTCGCTCCCTCTTGTAAAGACAACCCCCCCTTCCGCTTGCGCTCCCTCCCCCCTTGACAGGGGGGACGAGGGACTCGCCCGTGTTCTTGCCTCCCCTGCGCAAGGGGAGGGCAGGGCAGTGAGGGGTCGCAACTCTGTGAAATGGCAGGAAGGGGGCGCAGTCGGGACGGGTGTTTTTTCCGTACAATTACTATAAAATAATATTATTATCGAAATTCTTTCAGGGGGTAATTTTTTCATGAAGGTACTAATGATTAACGGCTCTCCGAATGAGAAAGGCTGCACGTTCACCGCATTGTCAGAAGTCGCGTCAACACTCGCGAAAAACGGAGTCAACTCCGAAATCTACCACATCGGGAAAAAGTCAATGCAGGGCTGTATATCGTGCTTCAAGTGCTTTAAGCTTGGGCAGTGCGTCTTCAATGACGGAGTGAATGATATTGCCTCGCGTCTTGATGAGTTCGGCGGGATTATTGTCGGCTCTCCTGTGTATTATGCCGGGCCTGCGGGGAGTCTCTGCGCGTTTCTCGACAGGCTATTCTTCTCCGGCGGGAACAAACTTGAGGGAAAGCCCGCGGCGTGTGTCGTCTCATGCAGGAGGGGCGGAGCGTCGGCGGCATTTGACCGTCTCAACAAGTATTTCACCATCAGGAATATGATCGTAATCGGCTCGCAGTACTGGAATCAGGTTCACGGAAACACCCCGGAGGAAGTCAGGCAGGATATTGAGGGCTTGCAGACTATGCGGACATTAGGCGAAAATTTTGCGTGGATTCTGAAATGTATTGAGGCCGGGAAAAATGCGGGGATAAATTATCCCGTCCACGAGGAAACTATAAGCACAAATTTTATACGCTGAGGAAAAATTTTATGTCCCCCCTTCTGTTTTATGCGGGAGGGGGATTATTTTTTTGCGGTATAATGCAGTAATAATATAAACAAAAATTCACACAAGGGAATCTCTCATTAATATGGACAAGAAACATTATTTTATATTAGCGGGGATATTCATGTTTTTATGCCTTCTTCTTTGCGGGGGAGTATGGTATATGATAAGTGAGCTTTACGCTTACCGCGAGGAATATGAGCAGCTTGCCTCCGAAAATCATAGCAATAACGGCATAATCTCAAGCCTTGAGACTCGAAACGCCACGCTCCGGCGCATAACACATCTGCATATAAACTCCTCAACATTGGTCCGGGACGTTGTAGCATTTTTCTCTATGGTCAGGCAGATAATGGAGAACCGAAATATCAGCCTCCTCTACATAACTACGTCAGGGCAGGACGGATCCGGCACGAAAGACAGCAGGCTTCAGATAAAGATTAACGGAGGATATTATGACATGCTCGGAATGCTGGCCGATTTGCGGAATCTCCCGGTTCCGTCAAAAATAACACGCCTCAGCCTGAAACGGAATCACGACCTCCCCGAAAGGCTCGTTGAAGCCGACCTCACAATAGAAGTTCTCACGGAGGAATAGACATGAACGAGAGAGAGCGCGCACAGCACTTCTATGAAATGCTGACGGGTGTCTTCAATGATGAGCAGTCGAAAATCATCCGCTATGTATGTTTCGCCGTGCTTTTTGCGGGAATGATGTGGGCGGGGTTCAACTACTTCCGGGCGAGCATTCTTGCTGACACAGACAAGCCGCTTGACCCGGACATGTTCCAGGATGCCGTGCAGATGCCCAGAAATGACGCGGCGCTGCAGAGAATCGCCGACCTTGCCCAGACTGTAGACGCAATGAGGAACGTTGGCTCTTCACTTGCCGGAGCTATGGACAGGCTTCATCACATGCCGTTCAATCTTGACCCCGAATCAAACCCGCTTGATGTTGTCGGCGACTCAGTGCCGGGTGCCGTGAATGTTCCCTCAGCACCTGAGACTCCCAGACAAATCCCCGTCAAAGTGAAGATGATTATGACTGCTGACAACGGGGACAGGATTGCGGTTGTTGACGCGGGCGGAGTCAAGTCGCTCGTTCTGAGGATAGGCGATGAGATTCCCGGCGGGGGGTTCGTTCGCTCGATAAGGCCGGACGGAATTACGGTTATCATCGACAAACAGGAAGTGAAATATGATGTCCCGGAAATTCCCATGTACAACAGTTTCGGAGTCCCCCGCGGAAAAACCGCCCAAACGCAGGGAAATTAGTGTATAATAAATTTTACTTACTCCAAAATCATAAAAAGGTGCAGTGAAATATGGCCATGTTACGAAAAATTACAGTTGCTTTTGTTGTTGCCGCTATAATTTCCGTGTGCGGCGTTTCTCAGGCGGCCATGAAGAAACACGTGATTACGACAAATAAATATGCCGGCCCTCTTCTGCGGGCAAGTTCAGTGTATCAGATTGGCGAGAATGAATTTATCCTGAAACTTTCCGGCAGAGACCTTCCCCACCCCGAATGTGAATCCCGGAATGACGTGCTGTATATTACTCTCAATGACACAAAGGCATATCATCCCGAAAGAATAATCTCATCCGTAAAGCAAAATATTGCCTCTGTCCCGGTGATATATGATTTCAGCGTTGAAAATATGTCCGATGATGTATCATTTTGGAGCGTTGTTACGGTGAAGGCTAATACTCCTTTGGAGGCGGGCGATATTTCCCGGTCTCATGACGGCTGGCAGCTGCGTGTGAGGTCAAAGCCCGCTGAAGGAATCATGCCGTGGGGCGCGTATGTTCCTCCGCCGAAAATGATTCCCTCTCCTGATACGACACTGCCCTTCAGGGTTGACGCGAAAATTACCCTCGACCTTTGGGACGCTGAATTGCGCGAGGTAATACGGGGGATAATGGCTCACATAGGCCGGAACGTGATAATAGATCCGTCATTCCCGAAAAAGGTAACTGTCATAGAAGAAACGAGAGGGACTACCAAAGAGGTCAGAACGCATGAAGAGGAAATAAAAATCACAATGTCGCTGAACGATGTACGGGCGGATGACGTTCTCAACCAGTTTATGAGGACGTATGATCTTGCCTGCTACGTTTCCGGCGTGAACACTCTGACATTCGGCTCACGGGAAGGACTCTACAAGTTATCCGGCCAGCGTTCAATCAAGACATTCAAGCTCCATTTCTCCGAGCCTGAGCAGGTGAAAACAATGCTGAAGATGCTTGCCGCACTTGAGGACAGCGCAGTAACAGCGGACGAAAGAATGAAGGCTCTCTACGTCAAGACGAACCCCGCGAAAATGCAGGAGGTTGAAGAGTTAATCAGCATACTTGACACACCGCAGAAGCAAGTCATGATTCAGGCCAGCATATTCGAGTTCAGCGACAACGACAGCCTTGAGGTAGGCAACGCGCTTCAGGTTATGTACGATGACATACGGATAGCACTTGGCCCCAACGATGACTCAAGAGGAATAGCAGTGCAATACAGGAATGACAGATCCCTTTCGGGAACGCGGGAAGTATGGACACAGAGAGTCGTTACTGGCACATTCTCGGCACTTGAGCAGCAGGGAAAAGGAAAAGTCATCGCGAATCCTTCTGTCATTGCACTTGACGGAAAAGAGGCGGAAATCAACCTTACGCAGGATTATCCGTATGTCTCAGACCGCGACAATCAGAAAGGCACAGTAACGTGGGCGACAGAGGAAGTCGGCCCAAAGCTGAAATTCACGCCCAGAGTCGGCCGGGACGGATATGTTACTCTCACGCTTGACATAAGCACCGGCGATGTAGTGGCCACTCAGACAAGCAGCACAGGGGAACAGATGCCCGTTACTACTACCCGTTCCGTGAAAACTGACGTAAGAGTCCGGGACGGTATGCCGTTCGTGATAGGCGGATTGTTCCGCGAGGACAGCTCAAAGAGTACATACAAGATTCCGATACTGGGTAATATTCCGCTGCTGGGCGAGCTTTTCACGTATCGCTCGAACTCCAAGACAAAATCCCAAGTCGTTATGGTAGTAACACCGTACATTCTTGACAGCAATTAGGGCGGGCATAATATAATTAGCCGTAAAATTTCCAGGAGGTAACAAAATACAAATGGCACAGGTAGCAGACACTACTACATTTTATGTTGGCTTAAAGCTCCGCTGGCAGGGCGGAATCTGGGAGATCGTAGAATATGACCATCACAAAATGGGCAGGGGCGGTGCAGTCGTCCGCACAAAGCTCCGCAACGTTGAGACCGGCTCAATCGTGGAAAACTCGTTCAAGCCCGGCGAAAAGTTCGAGCGCATAATCTACGAGGACAAGCCCGCGCAGTATTCCTACAGGGACGGCAAAGACTATGTATTCATGGATCTTGCGACATACGAGGAAATGAGGCTGTCCCCCGAAATTCTCGGAGACGCGGCCAAATATCTCGTTGACGACATGGAAATACAGATAGAATACTTTGAGGGCAAAGTCATGGGCATAGAGCTTCCCAAGAGCGTAACAATGAAAGTTGTTGACACTCCGCCCGCGTTCAAAGGCGACACGGTTACAGGAGGCGGAAAGCCTGCGACTCTTGAGACTGGACTCGTTGTTACGGTGCCGGTGTTTGTTGAGCCGGGAGAAATGGTTGTTGTTGACACACGCACAGGCGCATATCTTGAGCGCGCAAAGAAATAATGCCTGACTCAGACGACAGGAAGTCCCTGAACGGCGGAATGATTCACATCTCGGAGGACGTAATAGCCGAGCTTGCCCGCAAAACGATTCAGGGGATACCCAACATAAAGACAGCCGGACTCGCGTCAAAGTTCAGCATAGGCCGCCGGAGCGGTGGAATCCGCGTGTCAGTCGAACACAATCAGGGAAGCGTTTCGGTTGATGCTTATGTTCTCGTGAAATACGGCCAGAGGATTCCCGATCTTGCGTGGGACGTTCAGGAGAAAATCAAAGATAACCTCGAACGCTACACAGGCTATGACGTTAAAGCGGTGAACGTGAACGTGCAGGGAATATACACATCTGCCGGGGACAATATCGGGATTGACATTGAGACGGAAAAGAATCCCTCTCCTGATGAGGAGGCAGACTAGGCCATGTATTACACGTGGAAGAATACGCCCTACGGAATAATCCGCGTGTCATGCTCCGGGCTTTATAATTTCGCGCTATCTGCTGTGAAGTCAGGCATAAGGCTGTACAGTGTAACCCTTGAGCCGTCAGGGAAAAAGGAACACGCAAATATGACGCTGGTATTCTCTGAGGAAGACCTGCCCAAGGAGACAAAGCGCGGCATAGAGGAGCATATATCATCCGTCCTGAAGCCGATGGGGCTGAAAGCGTCCGTAGTGTGGGCGACTCCTGAGCGGGGAATCATGGCCGTTGTTCAGAATCCGTATATATGGGTGGCTATTGCGTCATGCGTTGCGCTGATTGTTACGGCGGGCTTTGACGGCTTTTTCTGGACACTATTCTGGGGCGGAGCTGTGTGGTTTGCGATTCGTGGAATGAAATTCATTGCGGAAAAATTCAGGAGCGGGGACTATGCCGGGAATCAGTAAGAAATTTATCGGGAAGAAATTCGCGGCTCTTCACCGTTCGCGTGAGATGGCCTTGCAGTTTCTCTGCTCGCTTGACATTTGCCCGGAGCAGGATTTCTCGCAGTCATTGGAGCTGTTTATGAGTCTTGACGTGAATCAGGATGACCCGCCTGACGTGAAGGAGCGATGCCGGACTCTTTCGGCTGAAGTATGGAGCAGAAAATCAGAGATTGACGGAATATTACTGCGAGTTGTAACGGGCTGGCGGCCTGAAAGAATGGTTACCGTTGACCGCACTATTCTGCGTATGATGATTCTTGAGGGGTTCCTGCTGAAGACTCTCCCGGTAGGCTCTGCGATAACTGAGGCTGGGAATCTCGCGGGTGATTACGGGACAAAGGACTCTCCGCGTTTCGTGAAGGGGATAATCTACAAGGTCTCGAAATACTTTGAGGAGAACGAGAATGCCGGCAATTGATATTCTTATGGCCTCGTACAACGGAGAGAGATACATAGCCGAACAGATAGACTCAATCTTGGCGCAGACGTTCACGGACTGGCGGCTATTGATTCGTGATGACGGCTCAGGCGACAATACCCCTGCAATAATTGAGGCTTACGCGGAAAAATATCCGGGAAAAATTCAGGTTATCCATGACAATGCGACATGCCGGAGTGCTACCCGGAATTTTTTTGAGCTTCTGAGACACGCTGAGGCCGATTACGTTATGTTTTGTGATCAGGATGATTACTGGCTGCCGTACAAGATTCAGATCACGTATGACTACATGAGGAAGGCTGAGAGCGAAAATTCCGGGCGGCCTGTGATGGTTTTCACGGGGCTTCAGGTTGTTGACGCGGAACTCAGGAGCATGGATCAGCTTATGAGCCTTAATTTTTCCGAGAATACATACACATTCCGCGAGCTTCTGCCATGCAACTGCGCGGCCGGGTGTACGCAGATGCTCAACCGCCAATGCTATGCGGGCATGGGAGGCTTCCATGAGGGTATCAGGTATCATGACTGGTGGACGAGCCTTTACGCGGCGGCATTCGGAGTCGTTGTGAGAGTCCCGATGGCGTTAATACTCTACAGGCAGCACGGGGACAATGCCGTAAGCGCAACGCCGGAGACAGCGAGCCTTCCCGAAAGGATCATGTATTACCTAACGCACCCTTTCGACAGAGCGTCATTCATAAATTACAGGAGCAAATCAACTCCGGCAGTTTTCCGCGAAAGATTTTCGGACACAATGCCCCCTGAAAGACTGCGCGAGATTGATACGTACTTGGACATGTTCGGGGGAAATATATTCACGAGATTCAAAGCTGTCATGAAATGCCGGGATATTGGCCTTCTTGAACGCCATCCGTTTATCAAGTATCGGCTTGTTTTTCTCGGCGACAAATAAAAATCCCCCCTGCCGTTTCTGACAAGGGGGAAATTTTTTCACTTCCTGCCAGTAAAGAAACGGTAAAATTTCCGCATGAAAAAGTAAATATTCATTCGCGACATTTGTCTCATTAGTGCCTTTTTCGGGGCGACAAAAAGAAAATGTTTCATGATATATTTTCTCAGGCTCTTTTCGTCAGTGAAGGAACACGCGCATGTTGTCCTAATGAACGGGAAATCACCCGCATATTTCCGGCACAGTCTGCAAAACCCAAACACGAACGACGAATTTATATTGCCTATTGACCTGTGAATGATGTCCGCCCCGCATACCCATATTTTAGCGTGAGCCTTCGTCTTTGCCCTCATACATGTTTCAGCCGCGTAAAGGTGCCAGTTGTCGCAGGTCTCAGCGTCAAACGGATAATCCCGGAAATGACTCGTATGTCCGCCGAAAAAGCACTCATCAACGGTATCACATTCCATTATTCCGCCTTCAACATGATACCTTCCCGCAGGCATGAGGCTTCCGTCATAGGGGTGCGTCTGCATGATGTCCGTAATGACATGTGTTGACAGCTCAAATTTCACGCCAGCGATTCCGAGAATGTCATCACGGCCGATATTGGCGAGATATGACAGAAATTTTGACAGCACGCCGGGACTGTTCAGCAAAATATCTTGATGGGAGTAAATCACATACTCAGTATCAATTTCAGCGATGAGCGAATTATACGCCGCCGCGCAGGACGTGAAAGCATTGTTGCCGCGGTTATCTATGCCGACAATTTTGCAGGGGGCATCCTGAGCCTTCAGAGTGGCGAGAAATTCATTGTACATTTTCTCATTCGTCCAGCAGCAAACAACAGTAACATTACACATAAAATTTTCCCTCCAGCAACAAAAAATCCCCCGCGTTTCTCACAGGGGACTAAATTATTTCGTTATTTCACTGCTTCTGCTACGGCCTCTGCTACTTCCTGCGGCTTTGCTTGGCCTTTTGTTTCTTTCATGACGAGACCCTGAAGGAATTTCAGCTTTTTGCCCTTCTTGTCTTTCCCGGATTTAATCTCGTCCAAGACATCAGGATTCGCCGCGATTACTGACGCTACTATATCGGCGAGGGCGTTACCCGCTATGCCTCCCTCAGTGATTCCGAGAGCCTTCACAGCGTCATCAATGCTCAGTCCGTCAGCGCAAATCTTGTCGAAAACTTCCTTGCCCTGAGTCGTGGACAGTTTCCCGCCGTCAACACGCGCAACAATTCCGGCTAATGTCTCAGGCTTCACCGTGAAATCGGAAATCTTCTGTCCTCTCTCATTCAGGACGCGCAAAACTTCAGTGCGAACCCAGTTAGCAGCCCGGACAGGATTCGCCCCGGCTTTCACGCAGGACTCGAAATACGCCGCTAGATTCTTGTCGTCCGTCAGAACATCGGCAACTTCCTGCGGTATATTCCAGTCGTTGACATAGCGATTTGCTTTCACGTCAGGCATTTCCGGCATTCTTGCGGCGACTCTGTCTATCCAGTCCTGAGAGATATACAGCGGGGGCAGGTCAGGCTCAACGATAAACTTCCGGTAATTTTCCTTCACGCGTGATGATGACGTTATACCCTTTGCATCGTTCCAGTGGCGAGTCTCCTGAATCACTTCCCCGCCCTGAAGCATGATTTTTTTCTGCCTGACTATCTCATACTCTATCGCCCGCTCAAGTGCCTTAAAGGAGTTCATGTTCTTGACCTCGACTTTATGACCCCAGCGGCCGTCGGAACATTTCATTGAGACGTTAGCGTCAAATCTCATCATGCCCTTCTCAAGCTCGACATCTGAAGCTCCCGAATATATCACGCGCCGCCTAAGTGTAGTAACGTACTCGACAGCCTCAGCAGATGATGACACGTCCGGCTCTGATACGATTTCGGCCAATGGAGTCCCGGAGCGGTTGTAGTCGACATATGATGTGTCTGCGCCTTCGAGTCTTCCGTCTGACGCGCTGTGATGGAGGCTGCCAACGTCCTCCTCTAGGTGCATATGATGGACGCGAATCTTCTTGAGGTTTCCGTTTGCGTCGTGGACTTCAATATAGCCCGCTGTCGTGATAGGCAAATCGCACTGGCTGATCTGATGTCCTTTCGGCAGGTCAGGGTAGAAATATGATTTGCGGAAAAATAGCGACTTGGGACGGATTCCGCAGTTCATCGCGAACCCTGCAAGCATTCCCTGCTCTACGACATGATGATTCAGGTGAGGGAGAGTCCCGGGCAGGCCCATGCAGACCGGGCAAATGTTAGTGTTTGCGGGCGCGTCAGTGTTGGTTGAGCATGAGCAGAATAATTTTGAGTCGCTCTTCAGCCTTATGTGAATCTCAATCCCGATTACGGGCGTAAATGTAAGTTCGGCCATGATTATTTCACACCTCCGTCAGCAATTTTGGGAGTCCCTAAATGACGCTCAAGAATCACGCCTGCGTCAAGAATTTCAGAGTCGCTCCACCTCGGCCCGATAAGCTGAAGCCCTACAGGAAGATTCCCCGCGTAGCCCGTGAAGAATGACAGCCCAGGAAGCCCCGCGAGATTCACCGGCAGCGTGTACAAATCCGCCTCATATCCCTTCATTGCGTCATCGTCCTTTTCGCCGACCTTGCCCGGCATTGAAGGCGTTACGGGCTGAAGTATGTAGTCAGTCTCAGAGAATGCCCGCGAAAATTCCTGCGCTATGAGAGTCCTAACCTTTGTGGCCGCAACGTAATACTCCTCGCACCTTGTCGGCTCTGTCAGGCACGTTCCTGCGATGATTCTGGCTTTGACCTCCGCGCCGAAACCGTAAGACCGTACTCGCTCGAACATCTCCTTGATTCCGCGTGCGTCCTTCACCGTGTAGCCGAGCCGGACTCCGTCGTAGCGTTCAAGGTTAGTATGAGCTTCCGACATTGCCAAGGCGTAATAGCAGGCCACCGCGTATTTTGACACGACCGGGAGCGAAATTTCCGTGATGATTGCGCCCTCGTCCTGCAATATTTTCGTGACTCTCTTCATTGCGTCTGCTATGGGTGCGTCAAGAGTGAAGCCCTCAAATTCTTTCACGACAGCAATTTTTTTCCCCTTTATGCTGACGTTCTCATTATGCGCGAAATTGTGCGGCCTGTCCCTGAAACTTGACGAGTCCATAGGGTCATGGCCGGAAATTACCGACATAACAAGCTGTAAATCTCTCACAGTCCTTGCGAACGGGCCAATCTGATCCAGTGATGAGCCGTAAGAAATTAGGCCGTACCTGCTCACCATTCCGTATGTGGGTTTGAGGCCGTATACACCGCAGTAGCTTGCAGGCTGACGGATTGAACCGCCCGTATCACTTCCGAGCGAGAAAGGAACGTAACCCGCGCTGACTGCCGCGGCACTTCCTCCCGATGACCCGCCCGGGACTCTCGTTATGTCGTTGGGATTGAGTGTCGGCCCGAAAGCTGAATTTCCGCAGGTGTTGCCCATCGCGAACTCGTCCATGTTGGCCTTGCCCATGAGGACAGCTCCGGCTTCCTTCAGGCGCGCCCATGCTGTAGCGTCATACGGCGGTCTCCAATTCCCAAGAATGCGGCTTGCGGCGGTTGTCCTGAGTCCCTTTGTGCAGAGGTTATCTTTGATGACTGTCGGAATCCCTGATAATTCTCCGTCTTTGTGGGCGGGCATTGTGTCATCTGTGCGTGTGATTAGGGCGTGAATATTGCCCTCGCATTTGTCGATACGGTTTTTGCATGATGTGAATATTTCTGACGCTGAGAATTTCCCGGCCTTGAGTCCTTCCGTCAGCATCCATAAATTAAGCTCGTAAAGTTCCATCTGTGATTATTCCTCCATTATGCGCGGGACTTTGAAGTATGAGCCGTCTACATGCTCGCTCTCGTGGAGGATTGCTTCATTGTCCGGGAAGGGTATTACCTTGTCTTCACGCAGGGGGCATTCTATAGCCTCCGCAAAGCTGAACGGCTCAACGTCCTTCAGGTCAAGCTCCTTAAAGCACTGGAGAGCGTCAAGAAAGCTGTTGATGTAGCGCACAGCCCCGGATAATTCCTCCTCCGTAAGCAGAAGCCGGGACTCTAATGCGATCTCGTTTACTTCTTCTCTTGTTAAGCTCACGTGATAATTGCTCCTTTTGTGATGTGGATTTTTCCGCGTGTATTATATCAGCCGCAATTCTGCCTGAGACTTTGCGCTTTCCTTTTTCCGCGCTGACAATGCCAAGCTGACAAGCCCAAAATTATGCAGGCCGTTTATGGCGGAGCTTATTGCCCGGGATAATTCCTCGCACTCTTCAATCTCGCGCTTTCCCTCCGAGCCGGATGATTTTACGTACTCTTTGTAGTCATTCCATGTTCGCACTGTTGAGCCTCCTCAAATAGTCGTCCCGTTCGCGTTTTGCTTTCTCGATTTCACGGCGGGGAGTCTTTTTTGTCTTTTTGCGGAAATGGTGAAGGAGAACGAACGTATTATCATGGCAGAAAAAGTAAAGCACTCTGTTGTTTCCCGGCCTAAGCTCCCATATATCTTCGTCAATATGCTTTGTGATAACTTCAGGAAGCCTTGTGCCGTTATCCTCCAGCATCTGTATGTGAAGAATAATCTGTCTGTACTGTATGCGCGAGTCTTTGTTTGCCGGCGATGAAAGTCTCAGAGCCTCGATAAAATTCCACAGTTCGCTTTCTCCGTTCTCTTTCTCGTAGAATACTACCCTGAACATTTACTTCCTGCCCAAGAGATAATCCACGTACTGACGCGCCGCCCTGCCTGTCATGCCTCCATGCCTTATCTCCCATCTGTCAGCCCCGGCAATCAATTCACCATCATCGACCGCAAGCCCGGACTTTTCCGCAAGACTCCGCACAATCTCATGATACGTTTTCCGCATGGGACTCGAATAATTTATCGCAATCCCGAATCTTGAGGCAAGCGATAATTTCTCCTCCACTGTGTCAGAGCGGTGAATGTCCCCGTTATGCTCCATATCATCGCGATCCTTCCACACTTCCCGCACTATATGACGGCGGTTTGACGTGGCATAAATCAGCACATTGTCCGGGCGCGACTCTATTCCCCCCTCGATTACGGCCTTCAGGTATTTATACTCTACCTCGTGTTCCTCGAACGACAAATCATCAATGAACAGTATAAACTTGTAGTTGCGCCTGCGTAATTTTGTGATTATGGCCTGAATGTCTTTCATCTGATGCTTGAATATCTCTATCACACGGAGTCCCTGCGCGAAATATTCATTGAGGATAGCTTTGACGCTCGTAGATTTTCCCGTACCGCCGTCCCCGTAAAGAAGCACATTATTTGCCGGCCTCCCGGAAATGAACGCTTCCGTGTTCGCTCTCAATTCCGATTTCTGAGCCTCATAGCCTACAAGGTCAGAAAGAACAACGCTTCCGACATTCGCATTATTCAGCGCAACGAATTTCCCGCCGTCATATCTGAATGCCTTTCTCGTGGAAAAATATCCGACTCCGTGAAGTCTGTACCAGTTTGTTACGATGTCAAAAATTTTCCGGGCTGAACGAGACTCAGCTATGGCTTTGCTGATTTCGCAGACAGGGGAATTTTGCGGGGTGTCCTCCCTGAAATTGTCGATATATCGCAGGTGTTCGTTGTCCAGTGCAAACAGTCTCATGAACACCTCGAAATCATGAATCGCAATGTCCTTCAGCGAGCCTTGCGGGGGGTCTCTTCTTTCACAGGCGAGGGAGAAGAAATTTTCATTGCTCAGGATAAAATGAGTCAGGTAATTCTGCCAGATATTTCCCGATGCGTAAGTGTTCCTGAAAGCCTCTGTGATAAGCTCATGGAACAGTATATGTATTTCGAGGGTGTCATCACTGCTGAAAGCCGTGCTGAGACGGACTATCATGCTGTCGGCGGGGGCTTCATATGCGAGTAGTACGCACAAAGTTTTAATCCTCCTGTAAATTATTCTGGATATTGCGAATTATATATCACGGCGCAAAAAAACGAACCCCGCGAAAAATTCACAGAGTTCGCCGAAATACAGCAGGAATAACTCCGCCTGACTCACTCTTTCCCGCAGAGGCAGAACACCCGCATAAGCATGTGATCAAACATCATGTGTATGTCCTCGCTAATCTGCATATCATTGACAGGGCAGTGCATACGGAAGTCGCACATTCTGCCGAGCTTCCCCCCGTCATAGCCTGTAATCCCGACAACAGGGACTCCGATGCTCCCGGCATATTCGGCGGCTTTTACGATGTTGGGTGAGTTTCCGCTTCCTGATATGGCTATGAGGAGGTCGCCGGGCTTTAGTTTGCGTTCAAGCTGGAACACGAATATGTCATCATAGCTTATATCATTGGCTATTGCTGTGATTGTCGGAACATTGTCGGCGAGGCATTCGACACGGAAAAAATTTCCCTCCGGGCCGGGCTTTTCGTTCGCGCCTTTGCCGAGGTCGACAGCCATATGACTCGCAGTTGCCGCGCTTCCTCCGTTGCCGATTGTGTAGACTGTCCCGCCGCGTTTCCGGCAGTCTGTTACAGCGTTGGCCGCCGCGTTAAGCTCATCGATATTCAGGCTCTGAAGTATGCGTATCTCCGTGTCAATATATTCCTTCATGTGTTTCCTGTAGTCGGCTATGCTAGTACCTCCTGTGATTTTCCCAGTTCCATGCGTCCCGGAGTATTTCGTGAATCCCGCTGTGAGTCGCTTCCCAGTGAAGAATACTTTTTGCCTTCCCGCTTGAGGCAACAAGGACAGCCGGATCCCCCTCGCGTCGCCCGGCAATCTCATACGGAATATCAAGCCCGCTGACATCATGAAGTGCCTTCACCATTTCGAGAACCGTAAAGCCCTCGCTGCTTCCCAGGTTGAACGCCTCAGATTTTCCGCCGTCATTGAGATACTGCAAGCCGAGAATATGAGCCTCTGCTATGTCGTCAACATGAATGAAATCGCGTATGCAGCTGCCGTCCCTCGTATCATAGTCATTCCCGAAAACCTGAAACGCCCTGCCGTTCATGGCCGCCTTCATCATCACGGGGATTAAATGCGTCTCCGGGTTATGCGCCTCGCCTATGAGTCCGTCCTTTGACGCTCCCGCCGCGCAGAAATATCTGAACGCGCAGAATTTCAGGCCGTATGCCCGCTCATAGTCCGCTAACATTTTCTCGCCGATTAATTTCGTCATACCGTAGGGGTTTATGGGCTTCTGCGGGTGCGACTCGTCCATCGGGGTATATTCAGGCTCACCGAATGTAGAGGCCGACGAGATGAATATTATATGCTTCACTCTGTGTTCAACGCATGAGTCTAACAATGTCTGCATGTTCGTTACGTTGTTTCGGTAATACCTTGCGGGGCGAATCACTGAGTCCGGCACTGACGCGAATGCCGCGAAATGTATAACAGCGTCAAATTTTTCACCGCTCAAAATCCCGTCAACAAAATCCCTGTCGCCGAAATTCCCAGTAACAAGCCTCCCTGAAATTACAGCCTCCCTGTGTCCGTCTGAGAGGTCATCAATTATTACCGTGTCGATTCCTTTCTGTGCTAATAATCTGTTTGTGTGGCTCCCAATATAGCCTGCTCCGCCTGTGATTAGTACTCTCATGCTAATTCCTCCCTTCAAGAATTTTCCGCGCTGAGTCTAATATGTCATCCGCTGATATGTGCCTCATACCGTCAATTTCCGCTGAAGATTTGCCGCCGATTAACACAGTGTTGACACCGTAATTTATTCCGGCCTGCTCGTCAGTTTTCGAGTCTCCGATCATCCATGAACGACTCTTGTCGACCGTAACGCCGTGAGTCTCCTCAAGATATTTCTGCGCCTGTATCAATAGCCCCGGCTTGGGCTTCCGGCAGTCGCAGTTGTCATCATCACCGTGTGGGCAGACAAATATCCCGTCAACAAAGCAATCATTACGCGCAAAATCTTCCGTCATTCGTTCGTGCAGAGCGTCAATATCTTCACGGCTGGCAATCCCCCGTGATATGCACCGCTGATTCGTTACGATAAAAATCTTACAGCCGGATTCGCGCAGGAGTCTCAGTGCCTCATAGACTCCCGGCAAAATCACAAAATCCGGCCATGTCGTAATATACTCGTGCGGCTTTGCGGGCTTGTTGATTACGCCGTCGCGGTCAAGAAATATCATCGGTATTTGTCTCATCAGCTTGAGAAAATTACCCTGCTTCCGTTTTTCGTGAACCTGAAATCCATTCGCCTAAGTCCGAGTGCTTCCTCAACATTCGGCTGTAACCATTCATCGCAGTAGAACAGCAAGAATCCTCCGCCCCCCGCGCCTAAAATTTTTCCTCCGACTGCGCCTGCCTCTAATGCTTTATCATAGTATTCTGAAATTTGCGAGTCTGTTACGTTGGAGGCAAGATTCTTTTTGTACAGCCAGCTTTTGTGCAGCATCATCCCGAACTCCTTTGTGAAGCCCTCTGTCATGAGCCTGTTACGCATTGAGTCGGCTTGAAGTTTCATTTTCACTAAAATTTTGGCCTTGTCGGGAATATTTGCTTTCTGTTCGCTGAGAATATTGTCTGCACTCCGGGTTATTCCCGTGTAGAAGAACATCAATTTGCTTGACATCATGCGCCTGTCTGAGTCGCTGAGGACGATTTGAGTCCGCGAGACAGTGCCGTCCGGGTTGAACGCAAAATGATTTAGTCCGCCGAAAGCCGCCGCGTATTGATCCTGCTTGCCGATTGGGTGTCCGAGAATGTCAATCTCGATCTGACATGCTTTCTCGGCCATCTCTGCCGGGGATAATACCCTTCCCGCGTAAGTGTAAAGCGCGTTGAGGAGTCCTACGGTGAATGTGCTTGACGAACCCAGCCCCGTCCCGGCGGGAATGTCGGCTATTGATGTGATTTCGATCCCGCCTTTTATCCCTGCCATCTTTAGGGCTGCCTTGGCGATTTCGTGATTCAGTTCGTCAACCGTATCAACAATTTCTGTTTTCGAGTAGCTGATACGAATCTTGCTGTCGAATTTCGGATTTACCGTGATATACATATACTTGTTTATTGCTGACGACACAACCGCGCCGCCGCCGTGATTGGCGTAGAAGTCCGCTATGTCAGTCCCTCCGCCTGTGAAACTGGCCCGCAGGGGTGTTTTTGTGATTATCATTGCGCTAATGTCTCCATTCGTTTTGGGCTTTGCTGTAATTTTCGGGTGTTCCGATGTCGATAAGGTAGCCTGTTATTTCATGGCCGAACATTTTTCCCGTAAGCAGGGGCAGTACGTCATTCCCGAAATCTAGCGGGGACTTGTCCGGGAATATGTCAAAAATTTTCCGGCTTGCGATATATATTCCTGCGTTGGCCAAATTGCTTTTGGGACTCTTGGGCTTCTCGGTGAACTCCGTTATTCTCATGCCGTCATCAAGCGCAGCTATTCCGCACTGCTCCGGGTGGTTTGCTCTGAACAGTGCCATAGAGAGAATGCCGCCGCGGGGAACGCAAATATTTCTGTGGAAGTCCTGAAAGTCTGTGAGATTTACGTTCGTCAAATTATCCGCGTAAGCAATCATGAAATCTTCTTCCCCGTCAACAAAATCCCGGTTATCTCTGACCGTACCGCCTGAACCTTTGAGAGTCGGCTCGTATGTTTCGTGAAAAGTTACGCCGCTTTGTGATGAATTGTACTTTGTGAGAAATTCTGCTACGGGTTCGCGCAGGTAGTGAGTATTAATCGTAACATCGTGAATGCCGTGTGAATTGAAGAGTTCCGCCCACCATTGAAGCAGGGGTTTATCGTGAATCGGCACTAAACATTTTGGGAGTGTTAATGTTAATGGCCGGAGTCTTGTACCGAGTCCCGCCGCTAGAAGAAATGCTTTCATTTTGCGTTATCCTTCCTGAAAATTTATGTGAGGTATTATACTAACAAAAGGCAAAAATAATCCCCCGTGCAAAAATCACAAGGGGGACTCAAAATATTTCGCTTATTCGAGGAAGAATACCTGCTCTAATTTCGGCTGCGCTCCTTGCTTGGGATATGGATAGCGGAACATGAAGGAGCGTCATTCTGGGCGCAGGTACTCACAGAATTGAACAACAGAGGAGTAAAAGACGTATTTGTGTTCTGCGTGGACGGCCTAACAGGATTTCCAGATGCGATAAAAGGGGTGTTCCCCAAATCGGACATTCAG
>JAFYBQ010000025.1 GCA_017540085.1 Synergistaceae bacterium
CTCTGCCTTACCACTTGGCTATACCGCCTTGCAACGGGAAATAATTTTAGTGATTTATCCCGCTTTCGTCAAGTTTATTTTTCACGTCCCTTTTTCCTTCTCGGAAGCCTGACTTTTTTCGCGGTTTCGGCGATTTTTTTCTTCACTGTTTCTACTACATTCCCGACGGCCTCAGGTGTTTTCACTTCAGCAAGTTTTCTCACGGACTCAGTACTCCCGATTAGAACCGCTATAGGGTGCATGACGGGTATATTCTCGCACACAATCTTGATGATTGAGATTATCGGCGTTGACAGAAGCGCGCCCGGTATGCCCCAGATCATTCCCCACAGCAATAATGACAGCAGAATCATGACGGGACTCACTCCGAGCTTGTCGCCCATGACTTTCGGCGTAATCACGTTGCCTATGAGGAGCTGAATTGCCGCCAATGACACGAGAACCATAAACGGACGGAAAAGCCCCGGCGAAAATTGTATTATGGCCATGACAACAGGCGGAATTGTCGCGATTATTGACCCGACTGTAGGAATGAAGTTTAGCAGGAATGTTAATACCCCCCAGCCCGCCGCAAGCCTCACGCCCAAGACCGTAAGCACAAGCCACGCGCATACACCAGTAGCAAAGCTGATCAGAGTCAGAGTCCCAAGATACTGGCTGACCTGCTCGGAAATCGTAGAAAGAATTTTGCGTACACGCTCGGAATTTCTGCCGAAAGCCTTGTTGATTTTGTCGTCAAGAAAAGGTGCCTCAATCATCATGAACATCAAGAATACCAGCGTCATGACAAATTTGCTTGACAGGGCGATGATGACGGATGAAATGTTGCTTGTGTTGCTGCGTAAAATCGCGAACCAGTCAAAATTTTTCACGGCCTCCGGGGGTACGCTCAATGTCTGCATGAGACTTACTGACCATTCTATGAGCTTGTCGGAGTATTCTGTGTAGACGTGCGCGAACTCGACAACCTGAGACGCTACGAACTTGAAGCCAAGAAGCCCGACTCCAGAGAGAATGGCGAACACGAGAATTACATTTGACCAGGCATTGAAGCGCAGAACGTTGCCGATTTTTATCACTGGCCTTAGCATTTGCAGAATGAACCAGGCAATAACCAGCGGGATAAATACATTGCTTGCGACATTGAGGACAAAGCACAGCGTTACAGCCGAAAGAAAACCGATGAGGGCGAGAAGCATTTTCATGTGAATGAATATTCATCTCCTGTTCTGTTTTATTGGGAATGGAAATATTATAGCGCATAAAAAAAGACTCCCCCCGGTTAAATTCGGGAGGAGTCCGGGAATTTTTCGTGAATGCTATTTAAGCTCGGAGAAGTACTTGATTGTGCGTACCATCTGGCATGTGTAGCTGTTCTCGTTGTCGTACCATGAAACAACCTGTACGAGCGTCATATCATCGCCTACGGGCTTGCACTTTGTCTGAGTCGCGTCAAAGATTGACCCTGCTGTGCTGTCGATGATGTCGGAAGATACAATCTCTTCTGTGTTGTACTCGAATGACTCTGTCTCTTCCTTCTTCATCTGCTCGTTGACCTGCTCTTTTGTCCACGTGCCTTTGACGACAGCGTCAAGGATTGTTGTTGAGCCTGTCGGAGTCGGGACTCTCTGCGCTGCGCCGTCAAGTTTCCCGGCCAGCTCAGGAATTACGAGTCCGATAGCTTTTGCCGCGCCTGTTGAGTTAGGCACTATGTTGCAGGCCGCCGCCCTTGCGCGTCTCAAATCGCCTTTGCGGTGAGGGCCGTCAAGAATCATCTGATCCCCTGTGTAGGCGTGTACTGTCGTCATGAATCCTGACACTATCGGGGCAAGGTCATTGAGGGCTTTGGCCATAGGCGCGAGGCAGTTTGTTGTGCAGCTTGCCGCGGAGATGATTGTGTCTGTAGGCTTCAGTGTCTTGTGATTGACATTGTAGACGATTGTCGGAAGGTCATTGCCTGCGGGGGCGGAGATTACGACTTTGCGCGCACCTGCTTTGATGTGTGCTTCAGCCTTTGCTTTTGACGCATAGAACCCGGAGCACTCAAGAACTACATCAACCTTCAGATCTCCCCAGGGAAGCTCCTCGGCTTTGGGCATGGCGTAAATTGTGATTGTCTTTCCGTCTACAGTGATTGTGCCTTTGTCATCGTCAAAATCTACTTTGTGCGGGTAACGTCCGTGTGTTGTGTCGAACTTGAGAAGGTGAGCGAGCATTTTAGGTTTCACAAGGTCATTGATTGCGACGACTTCATAGCCTTCTGCGTCAAACATCTGGCGGAAAGCAAGCCTGCCGATTCTGCCGAAGCCGTTGATAGCAACTCTTACAGCCATAATTAATTTTTCCTCCTGTTATGTGAATGCGACTATTATACAACAATTCAGGCGCAAAAAAAGACCCGGCATTGTCCGCCGGATCTCTTTGGGTTGGAGTTATATTTACTGGGAAAATTTCTGCCGTTAGCCCTGAAGGAGGCTCATCACTGACTGCGGGAGCTGGTTTGCCTGAGCAAGCATACTTGTACCGCTCTGGTTGAGGATCTGCAGCTTCACGAACTCCATCATTGTCTGGGCCATGTCCGCGTCTCTTATTCTGGACTCCGCCGCTGTCAGGTTGGACATTGTTGTTGTCAGGTTCTCGCTTGTGTAGTCGAGCGCGTTCTGGTACGCTCCGATTTTGGCGCGCTGTGATGACACTTTGCTGATTGCCGCGTCAATGAGGCCGATTGATTTCGAGGCCGACTCGCGTGTCGTAACGTTGATGTTCGTAACGCCGATTGAAGCCGCTGACATGTTGCCGATGTCTATTGCGATGTCTTCTCCCTCATTCGCGCCGATCTGGAAGACCGTTGAGCTGTCGACAATGTGAATTGTTGCCTCGTATGTCGTATCATCGGGTGAGAGAATGAAATTCTTTTCCGCGTCGCTCCACACCGCTTTGATGTTGGCTGTCGGGTCAAACTCGATGTCAACGTTCGGGTGAAGGACTCCAACAAGTTTGTTGTCTGACACTTTGATGTTCGTCGCGCCGGGGATGGCGATTCCCGTGTGAGCGTCATATATTGATGCCCTGAATGCCGTTGTTGTGCCTGCTTTTACTTCATTGAGCGCGAATGTGTTGATTAAATCCTCGTCATCGCTGCTAAATGTAAGCTCACCGCCCGCGCCGGGAAGCACTGACCTGAACATGAACGTGCCGGGAACTGTCTCAAGTCCCTGTGAGTCTTCGCTGCCTTTCTCGACAAACGTGCAGAACTTGCTTGCGCCGGAGCCGTCAACATATGCGCCCTGCCCTAACTCTGTGCCGATTGCGTAGTTGAATTTGGCCTGAAGCTCGCGGATTGTGTCAGTCCCGTAAAGCGTTACTGTCGCGCTTTTGCCGTCGCCCTGATTGATTGTGATTGTCTTGGGAGTCTCAAGCATGAACACGCCGGAGCTGTTCCAGAACGTATTGAGGTCGCGAAGTTTCGTATCAAGCGTGGCTGTCTTGCCGATGTAAGCCGCTGTGAATGAGGCCAGCGGGTCGTCGTCTTTAGCAGCGGGAGCTTTTGTCGAGAAATCTTCAGTTGTCGTTAGGATAATATCGCCTTCATAGACTGAACCGTTATCGCCGTTTACGTAGAAATTACGGAAATGTATCTCCTTGCTGTCAAGGTCTGCACCCGCAGTAAGTCCAAATGTTACAGCATTTCCGCTCGCGTAACTTCCGTCATCTGCACATGTTACAGTTGCAGGGTCAGTTCCCCATTTGTTCGGCCAGTTTTCATCCTGAACGCCTGAAATCGATACTCCTGTGCCGGCTGCTGTGTAGGTGTAGACAAACTTTGTGCCGACTTCGATGTTGTCCGCATTTGCAAGCGTGAGCGTACAGGCATCAGCAGCCCCCAGTCCGAGTTTGTCGCCGATATTTTTCGTGGTTGACGTTACTATAATCTCGTCCTCAAGGTAATTATCTACATTGCCGTCTTTGCCGAGCACGTTCGATGTTGCCCGGAGCGTTACGCTTCCATCCGCGCCTGTTCCTGTCTTTGACACAACCTCGAAAAGCACGCTTGCGTTGGCTGTCTGTGTCGTGCCGCCTCCGAATGTTACCGCGGCGATCGCATTCGCGGCAGTGCCTGAACCAGCGTTATAGAAGCCTGTAAGTTTCGCGCCCTCTGCCGCTGTTGTCTTCTTGACCGTGTAATCCCCCGCCGGAAGGTTGTCGACAGTAACATCCTTTATGCCCTTGTCCGAATCAACTACCTTGTCCGTGATTACATTGGGGTGCTTGATGGTCATCACTGAGGACTTCTGAACCTGCCCCGCTCCTGTCTGGCTGGGGTCAACATTCACCGTGATTTTGTAGTTGCCCTCAAAGGATTTCTTCTGCCCGAACTGGTCAATCTCCCTCAGCGAGCCGCGAACGTATACTTTCACGCTCTGATTGCTAGATGATGTGATTCCCGCTGATGAGCCGTCAAGAAGCCTCTTCTTGTTGAACTGTGTAGTCTTTGCGATTCTGTCTATCTGATCCTGTAACTGATCTATTTCCTGCTGTATATAGCTTCTGTCCTGTGATGTGAGTGTGTCGTTGCTGGCCTGAACCGCAAGCTCGCGCATTCTCTGGAGCATTGAGTTGGTCTCGCCTAACGCGCCTTCAGCAACCTGAAGCATTGATGTAGCGTCCTGAGTGTTACGGATTGCCACTTCAAGGCCGGAAATCTGAGCGCGCATTTTCTCGGAGATCGCGAACCCTGCCGCGTCATCTGCCGCTGAATTTATGCGGAGTCCTGTTGACAACTTCTGTATTGTCTTCTCCATCGCGTTATTCGTCGCATTGAGCGAGTTATACGCCGTGAGTGCCGGTATGTTGTGATATATCCTCATTGTGTGTAAGCCTCCTGCAAACGGTGAAATTTGTCTCCGTCTCTCAAATTTTGGGTTTTGTGCTGCATTCCCTTGCAGTGTATCGGCTTCCCTGCCCTCACGTGTTATATATCGGCCTGCGATTTTGAGACTTTAATTTTTGCGGGCGGGCATGATTTGACATTGGCGCGAAATTTGGTATTATACCTTTCGTTTTGCCAGACGGGTGGTTAGTTCAGAGGTAGAACGCTTCCTTGACACGGAAGAGGTCAGAAGTTCGATTCTTCTATCACCCATCACAGAAAAGGGACTCGCATTCGGTGCGGGTCTCTTGTTTTATGTCTGGCCATGTGAAAATTTCCCCGTTCCCTCTGCGCCCCCTCTCTGCCCTCGCCTTTCGCAGGGTTGACCCCTCCGCGACCCCTCCGTCCTTCGGACACCTCCCCTTTCGCAGAGTTGTCGACCCCTCCGCCTTGCAGGCACCTCCCCTTTCGCAGGGGAGGCAAGAGCCTCGGCGCGAGTCCCTCGTCCCCCCTGCCAAGGGGGGAGGGAGCGCAAGCGGAAGGGGGGTAGCCCTGCCAAGGGGGGATTTAGGGGGGTAGTTTTTGCGGTGGGATTTGATGGGGAATACGGGGGATAAAAGTATAGCCTATTCCTGAGTCGCGGTGTCGTCCCTGCGTGTGTCGCGGCGGTTTCTGTTTCTCCGTCTTGGGTAACGGCTCTGCGGGGCGGGATTCCTTGCTCCGGCTTTCTCGTTAAGCTCGCGCTGTACACGGACTCGCAGTGTAGCCGGGCCGGGCATTCTGACTTCTTCCGGCTCAAATTTCGGGATTACTACGACTTTTCTTGACGGGGATTCGCCGACTGACTCGGTCGTAACATCGCTGCGGTTCTTCAGCGTTGTGTGAATTACCCAGCGTTCCCAGCTTGCCATAGGGTCAAGCCTGACGGGTCTGCCGAATTTCACCGCCTGCCGTGCTGTAGCCTCCGCGAGACGCTCAAGACTCTTAGTCCTCCGTTCACGGTAGCCACATGAGTCGATCTTTATTCGCGGCTCTGTCTTAGGGTCTCTCAGCGCAAGATTCACGATGTACTCAAGCCCCTTCAGCGCGTCCCCGTAACGCCCGACAACGTAATCTGCGGCATCATCGCCCTGAATGTCGATCATATTCCGCTCAGTCTCAGACATGGCCGGGTGTGCGTCAAAATCCATAAGCCTCAGAATTTCGCCGACAAACTCAAGTCCCCTCGCCATAATATCCGGGCGGGCATTCGCTGTAACCTCAACGCGGATTTTCTTGCTCCCGAACAAACCCAGAAATCCGTCGCGCTCCGTGCTGAGTATTTCCGCGTGCAGATCCTCAACGGGTAATTTCCACTGCCGGGAAGCCTCGTTCAATGCCTCCTGAACGTCAGGGACTTCAAGCGTTATTTTTCTTTCCTGAATCATTTTGTCTTTGGTTTCTCCTTGTACAGCGTGGGCTTCTGACTCATTTCCTCGCTCGTTTTCTTTGAGACTCTGAGCTGGTGAATTATTCCCATCAGTGAGGACACTCCCCAGTAGAGCAGGACTCCCCCCGGAAGCCCGAAGCATATAAACGTCAGGAACAGCGGCATAAACCAGTTCATCATAGCCATCTGAGAATTTCCCGCGCTCGTCAAATGCTGCTGCAGCCACGTAAGATAGGCAATCAGTATCAGCAGTATGAAGTTGAATATCCATGTCCCAATGTGCGAGAAGAGGAGTCCCAGATTCGTGAATGACGAAAGAAATACCATGATGAAGCCGAGCTGCTCATCAGGAATCCTCACGCCGGACTCGTCAACAAGATTCAGCGCGTTGGCTACTGTCGTAAGGACACTCCCGCCAAGGTTCACGCCGAAAAATGTAACGTCCGTGAATGCCTCTGTCTTTGTCAGGTCATACAGTACCCCGTACAGTAATATGAATATCGGTAGCTGTATGATTAACGGAAGGCAGCCGCTTGCCGGGTTCACTTTGTTGTCCTTGTAGAGTGCCATTGTCTCTTGATTGAGTCGGTCTTTGTCGTCCGAGTATTTCTCCTGCAAGACCTTCAATTGAGGCTGCAATTTCTGCATTTTCTGCATACTGTTCATTTGCTTGACCGTAAGAGGGTGCATAAGGAGACGGACTAGCAGAGTCAGCGCGATGATTGCCAGACCCCATGCGAAATTTGTACCGATTCCGATTGATGTAATGCCGCTGTGGATTGTCTCAAGAAGTGCCAGCAGCAATGATTTTGCCTGTGCCCACATGTATTATTGTTTCACCTCTCGTAATTTTTTCGGCGGAAGGTCAACGCCCCCCGGATTCCAGAATCCGCACTTTAACAGCCTCTTCACCGTCAGCAAAGTCCCGCGCAAGAATCCCCATTCCTCGTAAACGCTTATGGCATAGTTTGAGCATGTCGGGTAAAAGCGGCAGTTATTGCCTAAGTACGGTGATATTGCAGACTGGTATATGCGGATTAAGATTATAGCGATGTACTTCATTTGATGAGCTTCCTGCGTAACATTAGGGTTTCGAGTTCGCGCTGAATGTCTGTTGATTTTGATGTGAGTCCTTTGTCCTGTAACAGTAATACTATCTTCATGCCTGAGATTATACGCCCGGAAATTTCGCGGAAGGCCGCCCGCAATATTCTGCGCCCCCTCGTGCGTATGTGTGCTTTGCCCTGACGTTTTCCGACAGCACAGCCGAATTTTATTCCCCCGTCATCGCCCCGCAAATACAATATCCGCACCAGCCCTCCGTTTATCCTTGCGCCAGTGCGGAATATCTCATCAAACTCACGGCCTTTCCTGAGCCTTGAGACTCTAAGCACGTGTCAGAAATTTGCGTCCCTTGCGCCTTCTGTTACGGAGAATTTTGCGCCCTGAAGGTGTTTCGCTGCGGGCGAGAAATCCTATCTTGCGTTTTCTGGGTAACTTGTGAGGCTGAAATGTTCCCTTCTTCATGAACTGGCTACTCCTTTGTGAAATGAAATGATTGCCGAATTATAGCACAGTGAATTTTTAGTGTACAATGACGGCGCAAGGGGGTATTCACACGTTGAAACAGTTTATCATTGTTACGGGCATGAGCGGAGCAGGAAAGACTATGACTCTGAAGGTGCTTGAGGATTTTGGCTTCACGACAATCGACAATCTTCCGCCGAAATTACTGCCTCAGCTTTTCGCGCTTCTTGAGAAGTCAGATGCCCGCGGAGTCGTTGTTACTGTTGACGTTCGTAATGTAAACGGCGATTTCGTGAAGGTCATTGATGATGTCTCAAAAGCCTGGGGCGGAACGGTGAAAGTATTATTTCTCACAGCATCGGACGAGGAATTATTGAGGCGTTACGAGCGTACAAGGAGAGTCCACCCGCTGAACAAAGGACTGTCAATGCGTGAGAGCATACGGGCAGAACGTGAAATGCTTGCGCCGGTTCTCGACAGGGCGGACATTGTTATAGACACGTCAATGATGGATCTTCACCAGCACCGTGAAAGGCTCGTGCGTGAATTTTTCGGCAATGACGGCGGAGTCTCAATCATAATTTCATCATTCGGCTACAAGTACGGAGTCCCGCAGGACGCAAGCTATGTATTTGATGTTCGCTGCCTCCCTAACCCTTACTATGTCGAAAACTTGAAGGACTTGACCGGGAAAGATGACGCAGTGAAAGATTACCTTCTGAAATTCCCGGAGACCTCAGAATTTCTTGACCTCGTGAAAAAATTTCTTGATTTCGCCGTTCCTCAGTTCCTCAGCAATGTACGCGGACAGCTTCATGTCGCAATCGGCTGTACGGGGGGCCGTCATCGTTCTGTGGCTGTGGCTGAATGGCTCGGAGATTACTGCGCCTCCCTGTATGAGGGAGTCTGCGTAGTCCACAGGGACAAAGGACACGGGCGGCAATGACGACATTCATACTCGGAGTGATTACGGCGGTCGTGATTCTGTTCATGTTCGGGCGGCTGAAGCTCTCATCAGGAAGGCCGGCTATTGAGCGCGCAATTAACCGCAGACTGTCGGAAGGGCCGTATATCCTCGCCATAGGGGGCGGCACCGGGCTGTCAACATTACTGCGGGGGATAAAGTCATTCACGCGGAATATTACGGCGGTTGTAGCGGTTACTGACGAGGGCGGCTCATCCGGGCGAATCCGAAATGAATGGGGAATGCTCCCGCCGGGCGATGTGCGGAACTGTATCGCGGCACTTGCGGAGAATGACTCGGAGCTGAAGCGCATACTTGATTTCAGGTTCGACAGGGGAGAATTGGCCGGACATAGTTTAGGGAATTTGCTGCTTCTTGCTGTTACGGAAATGAGCGGGGACTTCAGCAAGGCAGTTGAAATAATGAATCACCTGCTGTCTATACGCGGGCGCGTCCTCCCTGTAACAACCGAGGGCATAACGTTAATGGGCAAAACTTCAGGCGGCCTCACTGTGAAAGGCGAGCTTAGTATCTCGGAGCATGGCCGGAATCTGTCGGAAATATGGCTAGAGCCTCACGACGCAAAGCCATTGCCGGACGTTTTGAGCGCGGTTGATGACGCTGATGTGATTCTGCTTGGGCCTGGGAGTCTTTTCACGAGCGTAATACCGAACATTCTCATGAAGGATTTTGCCGGAAAGCTGAAAGATTCGCCCGTCCCGAAAATATATATCTGCAATCTCATGACACAGCCGGAAGAAACACAGGGCTTCAACATTGTGCGCCATCTCGAATGGGTGAGCGCGGCACTGGGCAAAACGCCGGACTACATCATCACAAACTCGGCGGCAATCCCGGATGATATTGTTGACCGTTACGCGGAGGAAGGAGCGACTCCCCTGTATCTTGATGACAGACAGCGGAAAGCGATTCAGGGTATGGGCTGTGAATGTGTCGAGGCTGATATTATGTCAGTGTATGACAGCGCAAAAGAGAAGCGAGTTCTCCGGCATGACTCCAGAAAACTCGCCTCAGTGATATTCCGTCTTGCGCGTGAGATTTACGGGGATTAATTCTGTGGCCTCTTCCCGACTGTCTGAATCAGCGTAATATTTTGTGACGGTGAAAGTTTCATGAGCTTTGCGAGATTCTCAGCGTCAAATGACATCCTCACAACGCAGTTCCATCCCATAGCCGCGCAGTAGAGATAAACATTCTGCACTATTTCCCCTGAATGAGCAAAACCGCATCTCCTCACGACCTCTTCAGGGGCTTTCATGTCCTTCCACAATGAAACGTCATGAACATACGCGAGATTCACGGCAGCTTTTGAGACAAAATCCTGCTGTCCTGTTTCGGCTCTGTGGTCTCCTTCCGCGACAAGCTCAAGTGTATTTTCTTTCGGGTCATATTTGCAGACTCCCTCCCGCGTGAAGGCGTAAATCGTAATGTCCTGCTTGCCCATTGCGACAGGGTAAACTAATTTTCCGTCCGGGCGGTTGACTCCTCCTGCCGCCCACAGGAGATTTGACAGCTCCTGAAGCGTGAAATCACTGTCAGCAAAATTCCTGTCTGTCCTCCTGAATGTCAATGCCTCCGTCAATGTCATATCACATGCTTTGTCGGGGGCAGGAAGACTCACCGTCTCAGAAAACGCGCTCCCGGCCATGACCGCAATAACAAAAAACGCCGCAAAAATTTTCCTCATGATTATTCCTCCTAATTTGCTTGGAGCTGGATAATTTGTGCCTCGATATTCTGAAGCTGTAATCTCAATTGCGCTTTCACGTTCTCGTCCTGCTCGCGGTTCAGCTGCTGCTGAATCTCGTTCTTCTGACGCTGTAATGTTTCGAGTTCGTCATCATCACTGCTTGAGCTTGAAGCCTGTGCGATTCCTCCGGCTGAAGCGGGCTGTGATTTCGGGGCGGCCTGTGCGTTTTCTGCTGACTGACTCGCGTTCGTGCTGTCAGATTTTCCGGCGGGCTGAACGTAATCGACTTTCAGATTCCCGGACTCGTCATGCGATACGCTGTAGACTCCTTCTGCCCTCGCTAAAACTCCGGCGGGGTTGTCCTTGTCGTATGTGTCAGTCTCTGCGGCTTTCTGCTCTGCCTGAATCTGAGTCGCTTTCTGTGCTTCCTGCGCCTGACTCAATGTCTGCGCCTCGCGTTTTGCGCGTATGCCGTACTGCCCTGATGACTGAATATTTCCCTGTATGCTTTCCGCGCTCATTGCTATTACTTCCTTTCGTGGAATGCAGTCTTATAATACTACTAAATACCCGTTTAACATAAGGAGTTTTTATGAATGCGAAAAGTTTTCACGGCTCTGATTTTCTCACTGCTTGTTACAGTCTCACATGCCGCTGAAGTTCCGAGGGCAAATCTCGATGAGGCAGAAAGATTTTTCCACAACGCTTATATTCACTTCATGAGACGCGACTACAGGGACGCGCAAGTGTATTTAGACCAGGCAATACGCGAGAATACATACATGGTTGATTACTATCTTCTTGCCGCCCTAAACCTTAACCGAATGGGCTACACGGACGAATCAATGACGGCTCTTAGCGGCTATCTTGAAGTCCGCCCGCTTGATGTCTCCGCGCCGAGAATATACAGGAATTTTGACGAGCAGGACAGGGTTTTGCGCTCCGTTCTCGGCACTGCTCCGATTCCAGTCTCATGGAGATATTCAGAGTCAAACGTCCAATCCGAATGGAGTACGGGCTACACTCGTCCTTTCAGCATACGGGGACTCGGAAAAGTTCGCTCACTGGGAACAACGATATGCATCCCCGATCAGTTCGGCAACAAGATATATATCCGTCAGGCCGGGCGGAATCTCTTGGGCGGAATCGGGGCAATCAGGGAAATCGGAGTCCCTGCTCCTGTTACGGCGATTCCTATGGGCGATGGAACATTCAGAATCTTCAACGCTGACGGCGACATGTACACGCTGAACGCCTCGCGCCTGAGTGAGCAGAGAATTTCAGCCGACTATTTCGCGACCCTTCCTTCTGTCGTTGTGAGCGACGCGGAAATGATTGCGGAGAATCTTTTCGCCGTCTCAGACCCTGCCGAGAGAAATATAGCCTTCTACAGCACCGCAAGAGGGGATATACGGGTCAGGTATTGGCGGCCTCCGTTAATGGACGGTGATTTTCTCTTTGAGCCTGTCGCGGTTGAGGGCTATGCGGACTGGCTTGCGGTTGCCGACAGAATGAATGACCGCGTATATCTGCTGAACGCCGTTAGCCATGAATATTTTTACATCCGAAACATACGGAAGCCCCGCGATCTTATATGGTCAGGCACGGGAGAATTGTTTGTGCTTACGGACGACGGGAATATTTACGACTACATTATTGATTTCGGGACTCGCACTTACGCCAGCAGGAGCGCGGGAGCATGGCGGGAAGGTATCCGAAACGCATGGACATTCTTCAAGAGTGCTGAAGGTGATATTTCCTGGCTTGACATGAGCGTGTCGAGAATCTACAAGGCCATAATGATGCCCGCCCGCGATGAGGTTCCCGGCTTCCTCAGCATATACAACCCGTCAATAGCTTCTGACACTGAGAACCGCGAGAGCTTCATTATTGACGCGGCTTTGATGTCGCCTTTCATGCACTACGCCAACAACGCCCGAATCATAGCCCAGTCCGTATGGAATGACAGAAACATGCGCTGTAATGTCATCTGGCAAAGACCGAAAAATTTTGACGCAGTACTCTTTCACATGCCTGTGCCGCGTGGGACTCTTTTCCCGCTAAATGTGAGGCCGTCTCAAGTTACATCAGGCCGGGACATTCAGAGCGTTCTGTCGTCTGTGTGGCTTCTTCACCGGGAGACGCTGACAAATGTTATTGTTGACGCTTCTATTCCGTTCACGGAGGAAGATATGTTAATGCTGCTGAAGTTCTGCATACTGAATGGGCTTGAGATTGATATTTACGCACGCGATATTCCGTCATTGGGACTCATGCGTGCAAGCTCATTCACAGGCGGGAAAACTCTTTACGCTCTCGGCGACACTCTCGACATTCCCGTTCAGCGGACGCACATGCAGATACAAATACCCCTCCCGGAAGAGCTTTCATCATCGGGCTATCCGGGAAGGTCAATGCTTGCTGTTTATCTTGACGCGGGACTCATACAGTCGCGGGCGTGGATTCCTTTGTACCCGGACATGTTCACGCAGTAAATCAGCGGGCGTAATCGGGGCGGTAAATTGTTCCGTCAATCTCGTAATCCGGCGGGACTGGCACGGGCTTAACCGAGCGGCTGACATTCGGCGGAAAATATCCGTATATCGTCCCGATTAGTGATTTGTCCTGACTCAGGAGACGGACTTTTGACGGGCTGAACACGAAAGTTATTCCCCCCTGCGTGATTTCTTTCGGGGACTCAGGGCCGGCCATGTCGTTTGAGGTGCTGAGGATGTCGAGCTTCTCCCGCCCGTAACGCCCTAATGACGCTAAATATTTGTAGTCGAAATCTTCCGGCTGAATCTCCCCGGACTTTAGCCGCGAAATTTGATCCTCAGCCGACAGCCTAAGAGGGTCAAGAACAGGCGAGTTCATGAGAATCACAAGGAGTGCCACGAACAATATACACGCGATATTAACCCGGCCGATTGAGACAGGCCAGTTTCGTGCGATTACCGTCCCGGCGTAAGCGACTCCCCATATACCAGCCGTAACAGCAAGAAATAACGCCTGCACACGGTCAGACGTAAGGCCGTACTGCGAAATTCTCAGGCTGATTGAGTACAGGCAAAGGACAGAATACACCGGGAGGCAAAGCAGCGAGACCTGCGCGAGGATGTCAATACTCCGAGTCCTGAACGCAGATTTTGACCCGTCAAGCCACGCCGCATTAGCGAGAATTATTGTACCCGCCTGAAGCAATAGCATTAGCGTTGAAGCCTGGCCGGTGTTCCAAAGGGCATTGAGTCCCGTTGACCCGCCCCATAGAAGGCACACGAGGAACGCCAGCGACAACAGCGAGAAGAACGGCAGAAGCCACGCCAGAACAGCCAGCAGCCAGCGGCCAAGTGAGTCTATTCCCGGGTGCTTTATGGCTACGGAGATTGAGACGGCAATTATTATCGTTGTCAGAGGAACAGCGCAGACAGGATTGAACAGCAGAAGCGGCACGAAATGAAGTCCCACAATGTCAAAAAGAAGCCCCGCCGTAATCAGCAAGCCCCAGAAGACCGCAATCACTATTGAAGCCTGAAAGAGCAGGAACAAATTTCTGCACATCTGGAAAAACATCTCGCTGTAGGGAAATTTCCAGCTCCACGAGGCTATACGGCACTGGAAGAACGGCACAATCATGAACACCGCAAGCGATATGCGTATAAGGTCAGCCTTCTGCGACGGCACTACGCCCGCTAAAAATCCCCCGTAAGACCATAAACGGTAAGCCCAGAGCGCAAGAAGCACCGCCGCAAGCCCCGCAAGAAGATTCCAGAGCCGCCGCCCCCAGTGCTCCTGAGACAGCCAGAACACCAGCGGAACAAGAAATATCGCGGGCAATGGCATGAACGCCAAGAATTTCGAAGGAATTATCCTGAGACGCAGCAATGCAGGATGCCCGGACGTTATTACGGCGTAGATTCCCAGCAATAACCCCTGAAATAGTGCCGTAAGTGCCACGCATATATAGCGGTTTCTGTCTGTTCTGTTCATGTCTCAGCCTGCTATTTCGTGTAGGTGTACTTCAGGCCGTTTTCGATTGGCTTGGGAAGATTTCGCGATGACAGCACCGCGCTTCCGTCTTTCAGCTCGACTTTGTGAAGTGTAAGCGGCATAGGAAAGTCGCTGAGGTCAACAAGAGGCTGAATTTTTCCGAGTGCCTGTTTTGTTACGTAGTCGGGGAGATTCATTTTGTTGATTTTTACCTGCGGATCTTTGAGCCAAAGCTCTTTGCCTTTGACTACACGCAGGTTGCTCATTATCTCTATGAGAATATCGAGGAAACCGAACTTGTAGTAGCCTCTCCCGGACAGCCCCGCAGGCTTTATCTTCAGCGAAAGATCATGCCATTCGTCATTGTCGCCGTCCTCGCCGAAAGTTTTTGCCGCAATTGCCCGGTTTATGTCGGTCTCGAAAATTTCTGCTACAGCGTTTACTGAAATCGCGCTTTTGCATTCGACATTTCCGGCCTTCCAGTTTGACGGCTCATTGAACTGTACGCCCTTCATCCTGACTGTAACACTGTCGATCCTGAGTCCCTCGACTACAAGCCCGGTCAAAGTCATGTATATGTCGCTGAATTGCCCTGTCTCATCGGGAAGAGCGTCAACGGTGATTTCTCCTCGCTCGACTCCGAACTGCCCGGCATAGTAGGCGAGAAGGTCATCAACAGGGTCAGCAAATGAAGCCCCCGCAAAGACGAACACAATAGCAAGTGCCATGCAAAATTTACGCATGGAAAAAAATTCTCCTTTCTGCATTTTGCATTGAAGTTATATTATATTGCAAAGGAGAAATTAACGTTATGCCGAATGATTTAACCGAAAGAATACGGAGCCTCCTCCGAATCGAGGACATAATAGGCCGCACAGTCAGTCTCAGAAAAACTCAAAGGGGCTGGAGCGGATTATGTCCCTTCCACGATGATAAATCGCCGTCCTTCCATGTGTACAGCGAGTCGCAGAGCTATTACTGTTTCGCGTGCCATGAGAGCGGCGACATTTTCACGTTCGTCATGAAGACTCAGAATCTCACCTTCCCGGAGGCAGTATCGCTTCTTGCTGAGGAGGCCGGCATTGACGCGGGGCAGTACAGGAAACAGGGAGGCGGCAGGGACAGAAGTATATATGACGTTCTGAAGATGGCGCAGGAATTTTTCACGGAAAATTTCAGGAGGCTTACAGCGGGCAGGGTATATCTTGAAGGCCGGGGAATATCGCCGGAAATTGCTGCTTCTTTCGGGATAGGCTATGCGCCGGAATCATGGAGCGATCTTCTTGACGTACTTTCGCGGCGCGGCGTTGACAGAAAAATGATGATTGATTCGGGGCTTGTCATTGAGGGGAAAAACGGAATGCATGACCGTTTCCGGGGGCGTTTGATGTTTCCTGTGAAGGACATTTCCGGGAGGATTATAGCGTTCGGGGGGAGGCTTGTTGCTCCTGACGGCACAGCGAAATACATAAACTCGCCCGAAAGCGACATTTACCGAAAGCGCAGAAATCTCTACATGCTGAACACCGCCGGGAATTATATCCGGGAGAAGGGTTACAGCATATTGTGCGAGGGATATATGGACGTTATACGGCTGCACATGGCCGGATTCCGTGAGAGTGTTGCGTCATTGGGTACGTCATTGACGGCGGAGCAGGCCGGACTCCTGAAGCGTTTTGCTGACAGGTGCTATATCTGCTATGACGGGGACAGTGCCGGGCAGAAAGCCTCAATCAGGGGAATGTACATCCTTGCGGAAAACGGTCTTGACGTGCGTGTGATTCGACTGCCTGAAGGACAAGACCCGGACGACTTCCTCCGGGCTAACCCCCCGGAGAGTTTCGAGAAGGCTATAGCCTCCGCCCTGCCGTTAATCCCGTATCACATTGAGATGTTGCGGCCATTGCTTGAAGACGGACTCCGGCGGAAAGGTGCGCTCCGTGATTTGTGGGATGGCGTGAGAAAAGCAGGTGCTGACGAGTCATTGAGGTACCTTGCGAGTCTGTGCGGGATATTCTCGCTTCCTCCTGACGAAATGAGGCGGCGTATTCTTGACGGCCGGAAAAATCCTGCGCGTGAAATTCCTGCCCCTGTCCCGGAACCTGAAACTGTCAGCAACGGATTAGAGTGCGGATTCTGCGCCATGCTCATGCATAACAGTGAGTGCAGGATGTCGCCTTACGCGGGAAAAATCGCCGGGCTTCTCACGGATGAGGACGCTAAATCTGTCGCAGGGAGCATAATTTCTGACGGGCCGGAAGGACTTCTTGACATGTGGCGGGCAATGGGCGAGACGGGCAAGACGGGAATAATATCGCGGGGAGAAATATTTTTGTCGCAGTTTGCCGGGCTTGATGAGGCGGGGAAATGGGAGCGCATATGCTCAGACATTCAGAGGCAGGGAATAATGCGCCGTATCCGTGAAATTGAGGGGAAAATGTCAGCGAATACGGCAGATTTTGACGAGATGAGAGAACTCAGCGGACTTCACGAAAAGTTACGGGAATCAAAGACTGCGTAATGACTTCCCGGAGATTTTCCGTTGCCGTGATTCCTTCCTGCGTTATGAAGATTACGCCGGGAGGATTGGCCATATTCCGCAGGATTCCCAGTGCCTTTTCGACTCCTGTAATCATGAATGCCGTTGCGAGACCGTCAGCGAGTGAGCCGTTCTCAGAAATCACCGTAACCGACAATAAATCGCTGTTCACGCTCTGCCCTGTGAGGGGGTCAAAGAAGTGTGAATACTTTTTCCCGTCAATCGTCTTGTACCGCTCATAGTTCCCGGACGTAATCACCGCGCTGTCTTCAACGTCAACGACAAGAGCAGGAGTCCCGGCGGGCTTGAGGGGATTTCTGATTCCCACGCGCCATTTTGACCCGTCCGGCTTAGTCCCGACTGTGTGAACGTTCCCGCCGAGGTCTATTATTGCTGATGATATGCCTTTATCCCGGAGCATATCCGCAATTTTTGCTGACGCGAATCCCTTTGCCATTCCGCCCAAATCGATGACACAGCCTTTTTCACGCAGAAATATTTTGTCCCCTGACACTGAAATGTTGCCAATGTCAGCCAGTTTCACAGCACTGTCTAAACTTTCCGGGGAAGGAATTTTATTGAGTCCGTCCTCCCTGTTGATTTTCCACAGCCTCGTTACCGGGCCGATTAGCGGGTTGAAGACTCCCCCGGTGATTTCGTACAGCCTGATTGCCTCGTTGACTGCCTCGACAGTTTCAGGGCTTGGCGAAACGGGAACGAGTCCGGCGTTTTTGTTGACGAGTGAAATATCTGACGAGGGATCATACATTGAGAGTCTGCGGTCAGTCTCATTCAGGAGCGTAAATGCGTCATCGAGCGCAGTGTTGTCATGGCCGTAAACCGTCATGCGTATGATTGTGTTCATGGCTTGGGAATGTCGGGTATACTCTTGCGGTTCACGAAAAACGCGCAGGCAGAGCGACAGCAGTCCCGCAAGAATCAGAACGAGGGCGGCAATAAATTTTCTCTTCATGGAAAACTCTCCTTTCATGGGATATTATTACACGCAAAGGGAGGAATTATCCATGAAATTTTACGCGGGAATTGACATAGGCGGGACAAACATCAAGACGGGAATTGTTGACGAACTCGGCGAAATCATCAGCGAGGACAGTGTTCCGACAGGCGCGGACAGACCGCAGGAAGTCGTTTTGCAGGACATAATATCATCGGTGAAGGAGTCAATCGCAAAAGCCCAAGTTACGCCCATAGCTGTGGGAATGGGATCACCCGGTCTGATTGACAGCAAACGCGGAGTCGTCGTCTACAATAACAATTTGGGATGGAATGAGTTTGCGATAGCTCCGGCCATGAGTGAGGCACTCAAAATCCCAGCGACACTGGAGAATGACGCGGACGCGGCCGCATTGGGTGAAGTCGTAGCGGGGTGTGCGAAAGGTGCGAACAGTGCGATGATTATCACGCTCGGAACCGGTGTAGGCTCCGGGTATGTTGTTGACGGGAAAATAGTCCGGGGTGCTGAGTTCGGCCACATGGTAATACATCACGGCGGGCGGAAATGTACCTGCGGGCGTTCCGGGTGCTTTGAGGCGTATTGTTCCGCAACGGGGCTAATCAACATGACGCGGGAAGCAATTGCCGACAATCCCGGCGGAATAATGGCGAAAATTGCGGACGCTGAAGGCACAGTGAGCGGGCATACGGTATTTGACGCGGCGCAGGAAGGCGACGAAAACGCGGTGAACGTCATCGACACTTACACGGAGTATTTAGCGTGCGGGCTTGCGAATCTCATCAACGGCCTTCAGCCTGAAGTAATCGGAATCGGAGGGGGAATCGGGAAACAGGGTGAAAGATTGCTTGCCCCCCTGCGGGCGAAAGTACAGCGTGAAATCTACAAGGGACTCGCCCTGCCCCGTATAGTGTCATGCACACTGGGCTACAAGGCAGGGTTAATCGGCGCGGCAATGGCGGCTCGTTCGGGGGATTAGCGTATCAATACAACGCTGACATCATTAACGTTTGTTCCTGTCGGGCCTGTCATGAGGAGAGCGTCAGCCTGTTTGAGTGCGTTATAGGCATCATTGTTCCTGAGTACAACGGGAATGCTGATGCCTTTTTCCCGGAGTATGCCTGCTGTTTTCCCGTCGACGATTCCCCCGGCTGCGTCTGTAGGGCCGTCCGTGCCGTCAGAACCGAGCGAGGCTACAACGACTCCCTCAAGCCCCGAAATTCCTTCAGCCGCAGAAAGCGCAAGCTCCTGATTCCGTCCGCCCATGCCCCTGCCTGTGAGGTGTACGACTGTTTCACCGCCCGCAATAATCGCGCATGGAGATTTTGCCGGGTTTCCTGATGTTAATACTTCCCTTGCGATTCCGGCCATGAATGAGCCAGCCTCGCGAGCCTCGCACGTTAGAGTCGTTGTGAGAATGACGGGTGAATATCCTTTTTTCGCGGACAACTCAGCCACAGCCCTGCATAATTCCGTAACGCTCCCTGTAATCGTTGCTGTAACGTTATCGAGCTTCTTGGGAGTCTCATGGGAAAGCCTTTCGAGGAGTTCGGGCTTGAGCTTGAGATTGTATTTCTTGACGATTGCGAGAGCCTCAGCGCATGTTGACATGTCCGGGGCGGCGGGGCCTGAGGCGATGCTGTCGAGCCTGTCGCCGAGAACGTCAGACAATACGACCATGAAGACATGAGCCGGAGCGCAGAGTTCCGCGAACCTTCCGCCCTTCACTGATGAGAGGTGCTTGCGGATTGTGTTAATCTCTACGATGTCAGCACCGCATGAAAGGAGCTGGCTTGTTACGTTCTGCATGTCCTCAAGCGTAACGCCCTCAGCAGGAAATTCAAACAGTGCAGAGCCTCCCCCGCTCACGAGGAAAAGAACGGTATCCTCAGCCTTGAGTCCTTTGACGTGTTCGAGGAGTGCTTTTGTGCCGCTGATAGTGTTCATGTCGGGTACTGGGTGTCCTGCCTCGAAAATCTCAAGCCCGGCAATGTCTCCCATTGAGTGATCGTATTTCGTTACGACTGCGCCCGAAATGCCTGAGCCGAGAATGTCGCTTGCGGCTTTGGCCATTCGCCAGGCGGCTTTACCGATTGACGCGACTATGAGGCGGCCTTTTCCCCTGCGTGATGTGAAAGCGGGGTTATTGAGGGCTTCTTTCACGGCGTTTTCGGGCAGCACTGCTTTTATTGCTCCGTCAAGAATTTCACGCATGTCCTGTTTGAGCATGTGAATGTCTCCTTTTTGCATATATTTACGGGATTGACGTATTTTATCATGCTGATTAAAATTCAGTGAAAAATACAGTCACATGGAGAAATTTATGGCAATTGCAAAATCAAACGCGGGTGAGAAATCCAAAATTGTACTTTTCCTCGCTGCTTATTCAATATTTTTAATTTCAAGATTTCTTATGGATCTTGATGAATACGATTCAGCATTTTTTGCAGTTGCGTTCGGGTCTTTTGCTACTGTATTGCTGTGGGCAGTCTGCATATTAATAGACATGACTTCAGGAAGGCGCAAAGTTTTTATGAGCGGGACAGAAAAGTTTTTCTTTGCCGGAATTTCTTTATGGCTATTATGGGCTTTCCTGGCAAATTTTTCAGGTATGTCCGTTGTATATCTTTCGCTGAATTTCTCTTCCCTCAGAGAGTTTATTGTTGTAGGAGTGTTTACGCATACGCTTTTCCTTTCTGTGAAGATAATAAAATTGTATGATTTGAAGTCCCAAGTCATAGCCGTAACTGTTTTCTTTCTGGGTATGTATTTGCTGTACGCATTTATATATTACAACAGGGGCTTTGACTTTGTAGACTCACTGGCAAGCATATTCCAGAAAAGCGGCAGATTCAGAAGCAGATACGGCTTCAGGCAGTCAAATACAGGGGGAAGATTATGCTTGTTCTTCTTTATTTTTACAGCAATATACAGGGCAATTCTCAGAGAAAAAAAATTATCGAATAAAATACGTTCAGCGTCTGCCTGGAAAAAGTTTGCTTTCTTGTTCCCTCCTGTGATGATAATATTGCTAACAACAGCCTCGCGTACCTCTCTTTCCTCGTTGCTTCTATTTTGGCTTGTATATTCGGCACTGAGTATCTACCAAAAGGGGAAACGCTATGCCAAACCCATGCTGGTAGCAATAATGCTGTGGCTTGCTTTTATGCTCTCTGTCGCTATAGACTGGGAAGCTCTATGGAATTATTTTTGGGAAAGCAGGGGGGTAAATTACATCGGCCTCTTTCCTTGGCTCTCTGCAAAAGGAGTCTGGGCTGCCGGCGTAGGTATGTTAAGCAGGTCAGCCATAAACAGCATTACACAAATGCCCTTAATGGACAGCTTTTACTTGTCTGTTCTGCTGAAAACCGGCCTTATAGGGTTTATAATATTTTTTACTTCCGCGCTTGGTGTTACATTCGTATATTTCAGCAACATTAAGGACATGACCGAGACACAAAAACTTACCGGGGCAATTATTGTCCTCATGTATTATTATGCTATTCTTGAAGGAGGCATATTTTACGGCCACAACGCGCTTGACCTCGTAGACTGGATATTAATTTTGCTGTGCGTGAGTGAAAAAAGCCAGACCGCCATGAACAAATTCAGAGTGAGAAAATCTGCGCTGTACAATTCCCGGAGTTACTCCGCCGAATTTTAACACGGCCGGGCTAATACCGCGCAAAAATAATCCTCCCGCCTGTTAATGATAATGGGATACCCTAAATTGTATCACGACAAATTCACCCTGCATGATAGAATCACGACAATAAAATCATAAAAGGACATAAAAGGAGCGGTTGACAAATGAAATTAACGGCTCATAATGGCTTCAGGGCTTCAGGGCTTCAGGGCTTCAGGGCTTCAGGGCTTCAGGGCTTCAGGGCTTCAGGGCTTCAGGGCGATGGGCGGGATATTGTCGCTGATTCGCTGAGGGGATTTACGATTATCCTTGTTGTGTACGCTCATGTAGTGTACTGGTTCGGTTCTTCAAGAATAATTCTACCGCGTTCGACTGTAGCAGGCGAATTTATAGCCATTTTCCACATGCCGCTGATGTTCATGATTTCAGGATATGTTCAGGGCATGAAAGATTACAGGGCATCAAGCTGGCTTCACTGGCTCAAAAAATCAGCGATTGATATATACTTTCCCTGCATGATTTTCTCGCTCACACAATGGGCGGTAATGTACTTCATTTTTTCCCGCCACAACCCCGCGAATTTCGGCGCGCTCCAAAGCACAGACCTATACATGATCCCCGTGAGGGGCTTCAAGGAGTACTGGTTTCTTGCGTCATTATTCTTCATCAAAGTGATTCATTCCGCGTTTGAATGCTCGCGATGTCCCGGAAAACTTCACGCGCTATTCTGGGCTACGGTGTTCATATTCCCGGTGCTGTCAGGAATTTCACTGCCCGCCGGGATTCATTACGGATTATATTTTCATTGCGGGTACATTCTCAGGAAGCGTAATTATATTTCGCGGGACAAAAATCCAGGTGTCATTGCCGGGCTGATTCTGTTTATCGCAGGGGCCACGCTCTATTTTGCGCCTTGGGCTTATGGAGCGGCAAATATTTTCACGAGGACGGGCGCGGCGGTATGCTCATGTCTGGGACTGTTCACTCTGTTTTACGCATTGGAGGTGAAATTTTCCGGGCTGGTAATTTACGGGCTTTACAGCATGGTGATTTACTGCCTGCACAATTGGATTGTCGCGTGTTTCAGGATGATATTCACGGTTTCGGGGATGTCGTCAAATTCTGACCCTATTATGATGTTTGTGATTACGTTCGCCGCGGCGATGGTGATTCCGTTCTGCGTAATTTGGCTGTACAGGAACGTGAAGCTCCTGCGGTGGACTGAGTATATATTCTATCCGGGAAGATTAATATTCCGCAAGAAAAATCCCCCCGCCGAATAACAGACGAGGGGAAAAATATTATCCCTGAACGTCGAGTCCCGGACTCTGTTCGTCATATTCCGGGACATTCCCTGCCTCATAATTCGCGGCTTCCTCATCGGCTTTCCTGCGCGACTCGGCTTCCTGATCTGCGGCGAGCTTCCCTATCATCGAGTCATAAAGCATTTTCCACAGCCCCGCACCGCCTGAACTCGTAACAAGGTCATCCGTAGCCATTTCGAGCGTCAATTCTTCCATCTGCTGATACGGCCTGCCCTTGTCGTTTCCGCTGATTTCACGCGCTGACTTCTGCATGTCCTTCCACAGCTTTGACCACAATATAGCCTCAAACTGCTGGCACGACTCTTTGAGCTTCAACGCTTCCTGAGTCTTGTGGATTTCCGGGTCAATGTCAGTCCGAATAATTTTTGATGTCGGTATGCTGTTTATCACCTGTCATTCTCCTTTCAGCGCGAGATTGTAGCACTCTAATGTCTCGCGGGCGGCTTTGTCCCAGTCAAAAAATTTCAGCCTCTCACGCCCTGAGTGTCTCAGCTCTTCCCGGATATTCTCATCCTCAATCACCGCAAGAATCTTCCCGGCCATGTCATCAATGTCGAGCGGGTCAAAGTACACCGCCGAGTCCTCGGCCACCTCAGGCAGAGAGCCGGCCTCCGCGCAAATTACCGGGCATTCAGCCGCAAACGCCTCAAGCACGGGAATCCCGAACCCCTCATATTCTGACGGAAACACAAAGCATACCGCCCCCGCGTAAGCCTGCGACAAATCCACGTCAGTCAGTTCCGCCTGATGAAACCTCCCGGAAAATTCCCCGAATGACGAAATTTCTTCCTCCGTGAAAGCTCCCCCGCCCGCGCACAATACATCAATGTCCCAGTTTTTTGACATTATTCCCTTCATGGCCGAGGTGAAACGGGAAAAATTTTTGTACATTGAGCGTTTCCCGACAAACAGAACGTAATCATACGGCATTACTTTGTGTGATTTGCTGACGGGAGCGGATGACGCACCGTGATATATCACCGAGATTTTTGCGGGGCTTATTCCGGGAAAGTATTTCAGGATGTCGCGCTTTGTGTTTTCTGAGACCGCTATTATCCTGTCGGCCTGCGGGATTATTCTGCGCTTTGCTGAAATGACTCGCGGGTTGACAGGGTATTTCCCCGAAAATATTTCGTGCGTCATGTCATGCACTGTAACAACAAATTTCCCGTGAGGCGGCTTTGAGGCGTAATAGTATGTCGGGTGAAAGATGTCATAATTCCCGCGAATGAGGTCGAGTCCGCGCTTCATTTTTCCGAGAACGTGAAAGACTCCCTGCTGAAGCCTCGTCATTTCGTGAAGCCCGAACTTTTTCGCAAAGTAGTAATTCATGTTATGGACGCAGGATATTTCAGCGTCAGCACCAAGAGCAGGCAGCCTCGACGAAATTTCGTATATATAGCGAGATATACCGCCGAATTTCTGCGCGATCATGATTTGATAGTCATAATATACCCGCATGATTTATCCCCTCACATTACGACTAATTCACCGTGAAGCGCACCTGCTTTGCTGATGGCCTGCAATATCTCTATGATGTCCCGCGGCCTCGCTCCGAGTGAGTTTAGGACTCTTACCATGTCCCTAACCGTAGTTGTCGCCGGCATTGCTATCATGCTTCCGCCCTCCTCGTCAGCAGTGATGTCCGTCCTGAAATTGTAGGCCGTAGTTCCCGCGCTCAGGCTCTCAGGCTGGACTACCTGCGCTGTTTCTCCGACATTGACGACTAAATTCCCGTGTGCGACTCCGACTGATGATATACGGACATTCCCGCCCATTACGATTGTGCCGTTACGCTCATTCACGGCAACTTTTGCGGTTGTGTCAGGCTCAATCTCAATCCCTCCAACGCTGGCGAGAAATGCATTCGGGGCTTGGACGTACTGCCCCGGCAAATTCACTTCAACACGTCCCGCGTCTGTCGCATATGCAACGACTCCGTAAGCCCGGTTAATCGCGTCCGCAATCCTCTGCGATGTCGTGTGATCCGGCTGCCTCAGCAATAACGCAACCTGACCGCCCATCGTGTAATCAGCGGGGACTTCACGCTCAACGATTGCGCCGCCCGGGATTCTTCCGGCTGTGGGAACGTTCTGCGTACGAGTCGCGCCCGCCCCTTGCGCCGAGCTTCCCCCGACAATCACAGGCCCCTGCGCTACTGCGTAGACTTTACCATCAGCCGCCCTCAACGGAGACTGAACGAGGACTCCCCCCTGAAGGTTCGAGGCGTTGCCCATTGTGTTGACGTTTACGTCTATTGTCTGTCCCGGCCTGACATAGGGAGGAAGGTTAGCGGTTAATGCCACGACAGCAAGATTACGGGTTCTGACTGACCGAGCGTCAAGAGTTACGCCGAAATTCCGCATCATGTTCCTCATCATTTGGACGGCCATCGGGGAATTGTCGCCCGTTCCGTTAAGCCCCGTAACAAGACCGACTCCCGTAAGCTGATTGCCTCTCGCGCCTTCTACTTCTGTGATGTCCTTGATTCTGACAGTGGGATTCACTCGGTTAAAATCCATGTCCTGAAGGTTTACCGCCCCGAATGAAATTCCCGCAGAAAGAATCACGATAACCGCCGCAAAAATATATTTCCTCATGGCCGAGTCCCCTCCCTAAAATACCGTCTGCAAAATCTGCGTGATTACTCCGGGCTTCTGTGTTCGTGAGATTATGCCGCGCCCCTTCACCGCGATTTCAGCGTTCGCGATTAGTGAGCTGTCTATTCTGTTGTCCGAGTTTACATCTTGAGGACGGATAACGCCTATTAGCTGAAACTGTAATACTTCCTCACTTGTCCTTACGTCCCTTGTGCCCTCGATGACGAGATTACCATTCGGCAAAACTTCCGTAACAATACATGCAAGCGTTGCCGTAGCGTGATGTTTCCGTTCAACAGAGCCGTCTCCCGCTGAAGTATTCGTTGTTGTGAAACTCGCCAGCCCGCGTATAAAGCTCAATATGCTTGTGCCGTTCACGCCTCCGTTAATGTTGCTGGTTGCCGTCTTGTTTACGTCCATAGTAGCCTCGTCCTTAGCGTCTGTGCGTTCATTAACCTGAACCGTAACAATGTCGCCGACCCTGCCCGGACGTGTGTCTCCGAACCAGTTTGCGCCGTCATCCCACAATGAACCCGCGAATGACATTCCCGGAATCATCATCATCATTATTACGCAAAGCAACTTTTTCATGATTTGCCCTCCCTCAGTCTGTGCTTACTTCTACAGTGTTCTCATCAATGATTCTTGCCCTGAGTGTTACGCGCCTGTCGTCCGCCCTTCTGACTTTGACCCATTCGCCCGGCCTGCCGTCCTCCAATAATACACCGTCTGTGCTTGCGCTCGCACCGTTGTAACGCGCTATGATTTTGACCTGCCTACCGCGCTTGAGTACCTGCGAATTTGTGAGATACCGAAATTCTAACGGCTCACCCTGCTTTATGTTCCTGTTTGACGTGAAGCCGGAGATTTCCGCGATGTCTGACGGGTAAATACCGGGGCGGGTGATTTTCATGGGACGGGAAAAAACATTCTGCCGTGAAATTCTGTCGTCCCTCTTGATGTTGCTTGCGGCGAATAATACATTTTGCGACCATGTGAGACGGACATTCAGAGGGCGGACTCTTCCGCTGTCATCCTGAAACCTGAGAGTCGCGCCTGAAGTGCCGGGTACGAGGCTTGCGGGGTCTATGAGCTTTCCTTCCGGGACTGGGGAATTTCCCGCAATTTCGAGTCCTCCGCTCCAGCCGGCAATAGATTTCAGCGTCGGCACAAGGTCAGAAAGGGAGCGCGATTTCTGAGGCGGTGAAGTCTCCGTGAAGTTTCCCTCATATTCGGGGGACTCGATTCTTGACGACAGCGGCATACGGATTTCGAGACGTATATCACTCACATCACTGTCATCAATTGCCCGCATAACTTCCCGGCGGTCTAGCCTGTCTCCGTCCGGCCACACTTGAATGTCAGCCAACATTTTGCGGGTTCGCTGGCTGCCTCCTGTGATACGGGCGATTTCTCCGAGCCTAACGGGATTTTTTGCGGTGTAAATCACGCTTGGTATTTCGAGAATGACAGACTGCGCCGAATACGCCGGAACACATAAGGCTGTAAGTATGACAAAAAGCAGAAGCATAAAGATATGCCCCTGCCCTGAAATTTTCCGCAGCATAGCCCGCCTCAGTGCTTGAGACTGTTGGCGATCCTCAAAAGCTCGTCCGCCGTCTGAATCCCCTTTGAGTTTGCCTCGTAAGCCCTCTGCGCTACTATCATTTCTACCATTTCTTCAACGACCTGAACATTTGACATCTCTATGACATTCTGCCTTACCTGCGGCATTCCGTCCTCGCCGGGGTTGCCTGTTATGGGCTGGCCGCTTGCAGGGGTCTCGACAAAAAGCCTGTCGCCTAATGCCCGGAGTCCCGTAGGGTTGACGAACCGCGCTAACTCAAGCTGCCCTAGCTCCTGAAGCTCTGTCTCATCTCCGACTCTCACCGAAACGACTCCAGTTGGTGAAAGCTGTATGCTCTGCGCGTTGTCGGGAATTGTGATTCCAGGCTCAAGCAAATATCCGTCCTCGTCAACAATTTGCCCCTGATCGTCAATCTGCCATGATCCCCCGCGTGTGTAGCCTATGCGCCCGTTTCCCATGTTGACCTGAAAAAATGCGTTGTCGTCAACTATTACCCAGTCTAATGGGCCGTCTGTGATCTGAAAATTTCCCTGTACCATGAAACTTGGCGTAGCGTTGACCCTCGTACCGAGTCCGACCTGGACTCCTGTCGGCACTACTGAGCCTCCCTCAATAGGTGCGCCCGGCTCACGGTAAATCTGATACATCAAGTCTTCAAAGTCTGCCCGGCGTTTCTTGTAGCCCTGTGTGTTGACGTTGGCAAGGTTATGCGTTACAACGTCTAAGTGCGTCTGCTGGGCTATCATTCCTGACGCGCTAGTCCATAATGACCGCAACATGATTTATCCCTCCTGTTATCCTCTGCTGAATGACGTGATTAATTTGCTTGTCTGCTCATCGTGAGTCGTAAGAGCCTTTGACGCTCCCTCGTAGATTCTCTGAGCCTCAATCATTCGCGCCATCTCCGTAACGACTTCTACATTTGAGGCTTCAAGCATTCCCGACCATATTTTAGGGTCTCGACATTCTCGGCCTCCCCGGACTGCTCTGTGGGCGTGAGAAGGTTATTGCCGTGATGACGCAGGTACGTGGGACGCTCAAAATTGAAGACCGATACCCGCCCGACAATCTCATTATTTACGATGATTTGCCCGCTGAGATTAACTGTCAGTGTTGTTGCGTTGTTGCCGACATTAATCGGGCCTCCCTCGCCCTGTAACATAAGGCCGTTCGGGTTGACTATGTTCCCGTTGTTGTCGAGGGTGAAATTTCCGGCGCGTGTGTAGTAGGTGTTGCCTTCCTCGTCAGCAAGAGAGAAAAAGCCCTGTCCGTCTATGGCCATGTCGAGCGGATTCTCTGAGGTCTTTACGACTCCGGGAAAAGTGTCCATGACATCCTCGGAGAATATCGCCGCAAGCGCAACAGAGCCGATAATCTCCCTGCCTTTGAACGGCATATCAGCGGGAAGAACAGTTGTGATTTTTGTCTCGCCGTCCTCTGATACTTTCTCGATACGGTCAAGCAATGCGGAGAAATCAGACGTTGCCGAAATCCTGCGCTTGTAGCCGGGTGTGTCAACGTTGGCCAAGTTGTTTGTGATGACATCAAGGTGCGTTTCCTGAACAAGCATTCCGGAAGCGGCCTCATATATTCCGCGGTGCATGTGTCAATGTCTCCTTCCTAGTAGCGTTTCCGTGATGAGCGTTTGAGGTTGACTAACATTGTGCTTCTGCCTGTTCCTTTGAGGCTGTCAATTTCCGCGAGGGCTTTGCCTGTTCCGAGTGCAACTGACTCCATCGGATTTTCCGCCGTGAAGCAGTTTATGCCTGTCTGCTGTGCGATTAATTCCGGGAGTCCGTGAAGCAATGCCCCTCCGCCTGTAAGCACTATGCCCCTGTCGATTATGTCGGCTGAAAGTTCCGGGGGAGTTAGCTCAAGAACATTCCGAATCCCGTCAACAAGAGTCTGAATCATTTCGCCTATGGCCATGTTTACCGCCGAGCTTGTTACCTCAATTTGACGCGGGAGTCCCTGCACTAAGTCGCGCCCTTTGACTATCATACGCTGATCCTGCTCCAGCGGTACGCACGTACCAATCATGATTTTGAGGTTCTCCGCTGTCTGATCTCCGATTGCGAGATTATACTGACGGCGCAAATACCGCGTAATTCCCTCGTCAAACTTGTCCCCGCCGAGCCGCAGAGATTTCGACACGACAACCCCGCCCAGCGAAATCACCGCAATGTCCGTAGTTCCTCCGCCTATGTCGACAATCATTTTCCCGCGGGCTTCCTCGACATTCAGATTCGCACCGATTGCCGCGGCCATTGGCTCCTCAATCAAATACGCCTCACGCGCTCCGACCTCTAATGCCGCCTCAAGTACCGCTCTGCGTTCAACGTCAGTAGCCCCGGAAGGAACGCATATCATTGCCCTGTTGCGGAAAAATTTCTGTGTCCCTTTAGTGATTCGCCTCATGAAGTGCTGCAACATTGCCTCAGTCATCGCGTAATTCGCTATTACTCCGTCCCTTAGCGGCCTGACAGATGTAATACTTCCCGGAGTCCTGCCTACCATGCTTTTAGCGTCATAGCCAACCGCGAGAATCTCCCCGGTGTCCTGGTCAACCGCAACAACAGAAGGCTCACGCAGGACAACTCCGTGATGTTTCTCGTAAATTAATACTGTGGCAGTCCCTAAATCTATACCTATATCAGTTCCGAACAAATTTCCTCACCCCTGCAAGTAATATCATCATAAACCTTCATGGCCGGGACTCACTCTCCGTGCGTATTCTGTTTATCATTGAGGCCAAATACCCCGCGCCGAATCCGTTATCTATATTCACGACGCTGACACCGCTGGCGCATGAGTTCAGCATGGCAAGAAGCGCACTTACCCCGCCGAATGAAGCCCCGTAGCCCACGCTCGTAGGAACGGCGATAACAGGACAATCCGCAAGCCCCCCGATAACGCTGGCTAATGCTCCCTCCATCCCTGCGACGGCGACAATAACACTCGCGCTCATTACGTCATCGACATGCGATAGTATACGGTGAAGGCCGGCGACTCCGACATCATAGAGTCGTTTTACGCGGTTTCCGAGAGTCTCAGCTGTGAGGGCGGCTTCTTCTGCGACTGGTATATCACTTGTCCCCCCTGTTGCAACGAGAATGAATCCGCTTCCTTCAGGCCGGGGAATTTCTCCGTAAACAGCGGCTCTTGCGTCAGGGTGATAATCTACCTCACAGCCTAGGCGGTGAAGCTCGTCCGCTGAGTCCTGCGACAAACGGGTGATGAGAATAGTATTCTGCCCGCGGGATTTCATTACGTCAATTATTCCGGCTATCTGCCCGGGAGTTTTGCCCGCGCCGTAAATGACCTCAGACGCTCCCTGCCGAATTTTTCGGTGAAGGTCAACTTTAGCATAGCCAATATCCTCAAAAGGCTGCTCCCGTAATTTAAGGTATGCTTCCTCAACAGTGATATTATGTCCGTGAAGCTCGTGAAGTATTTTCTTTGTGCCGTCCAAGAAATTTTCACCTCCGCGAAATAATAGCATACTTAATATATCTCGCCGAAATTTGTCTCTTCACTGTCGACTCTCTCACGGTAAAATATGACCTGCTTCACTATTGCCATTGACGGCCCGCGGCGGAGCTTCTCTTTCATTTCGTTGACGCATTCGGGAGGCCCCTGCATTACGACTTCTACACGTCCGTCAAAAAGATTCTCAACCGTTCCCGTTAGTCCGAGCCTTTCAGCCTGCTGACATGCCCAATACCTGAAGCCAACGTGCTGGACTCTCCCGGAGATTAACGCCCTAACGCGGATAAAATTGCTCCTGTCCTCGTAGTAACTCATTGCCACACCTCCAACGCTGTAAGCTGGCGTTCAGTTTTCCCGGCCCAGTCATTATTGGCGCGTGGGTTTGCGGGGCTTGGGTGAAGTATCCTGATGATTCGCGGATGTCCGTAGCTCAGTGAATACGACAGTGATAATTTTGCACGTGAATATGCGAATGTCCCGACACCTATAACGTAATCCGGCCTGAGAATTTCTATTGCCTCGATTAATGCGCTGTCGCAGAGTTCGCAGAGGCTTTGACGGTCTGAGGGGGCGAGCTTGTCGGGTGTAAGGTTACGGAGGCTGCCTTTCTCTGTCCGGGCAATGAACAATAACGGGCAGTAGTTGAGGACGAAATTCTCCGCAAAAAAATTCTCTGCTGTCCCGAATTTTTCCCGGAAGAGTCCCCAGAGTCTTTTGCCGCTGACTTCAGAGCGCGGGCAGTCGAGCCCTTTGACGGGGTAAGAGAGCTGCATATTTTCGGGCGTGAAGATCTTTATCCGTGTTATGCCGAGAAAATCGCGCACAGCGTTCACCTCGCCGAAAGGAATCCCGGTCTGAGCCATTCCCCAAGGGCCGGGGTTGATTCCGAGAAAGACAGCGCGCTTCCTGCCCTCTGAGAATTTCGCGTACTGCCTGAAGCCGTCCCACGCATAACTGAGGGGGTTATACACAAATTCGGCCGGCCATGAGAATTGGAGCCTGCCAACGTCATCACAAAGACGCTGATATATTCTTAGTATGTGAAAATTATTCATGATGGGTATATTTTAACGCAGAGAAAAGAAAATCCCCCGCCGAATTTCCTGCGGGAGATTGGGATTATTTATTTGCTTTCATCTTCCTCACTCAAGGCATACATAGAACATTCCCCAAAGACAGACGGCAATACTTTATGTAGCAATTTTTTCACGCCTATTTTGAGTAGATATTTTCCGGGTGTCCGAAGTATTACCCTGCGGCTACCTTCATAGCTTTCGGCCATCATGGACAGCAGAGAAAATAAATCCGGCCTGTAGTCATCCTCAAACAGTGAACGCCCTGAGTCAAATCCTGTGAAGGCTCTGCATTTTTCCGCCAGAGAATCGCGGAAGGGGATGAATTTTTCCGGGTTGTCAGGAGGCGTATTGAAGTCATAGAATCCGCCGCCCAGAAATTCCTGCTCAGGACAGTGTCGCACCCATTCTTCCGTCCCGTCAAACCTTCCGTCATATTTTTTCTTGTCAATAAGGCAGACAGGAGTCCCGAATGCCAAGCAGGGCATTGCCGTATGAAGGTTTCCCGTTATGACCGCATAAGCATTGTGATACGTGTACAGCATTATTTTTGCAATCTCAAAACGGCTCTTGCTGCCAAACATCGGGCTGAAGTTTTTTGTGAGACGGTACACAGGCTTTTCCGCTCTTTGTGAAACATAGTCATAAACTTCATCAGAGACATCAACGCAGAGTATATACTCGGCTTCGCGCTTCTTCCTGAGATTTTCGTTCGGTATGAGAGTTGTTGTAAGACATCCGGAAAAATATGCGGGTATGCTGTTTTCGAGAAGGAATTTCATTGTCGACTCGTCCCGGCAGCCGACAGGGCCGTGCGAAATAAGATAATCTCTCGCGCGTCTGCTTTTTTCTATTTTCCGCCGTATCTTTTCCGCAAAGTGCATTGACAGCAAAAGAGGATCAATATCTTCTGACGGGGGGAAATTCTCAGGGCAAAACATATACCACGCGTTGAGAATCATTTTCACTTTCTCATGGTCATTGCTGCGGAACTCATTCATCTTTTCCCTGAATATATAGTAATCCACATGTGGCAGAAATCTCTGCGCGGCAAGACTCTGTATCTCATCGCCTATATTTGTGTATAAGTACTTCGATGTGTATGAGTACTTTAAGAGGCCATAATTCATTCTGAGTCTATTATACTATTTATCACTGTCTGTCAACCGCCTTTTATGGGAATGTATATCAGCATGAAATTTCCCCCGCCGTTTTCTGACGAGGGAAAATTTTGCTTACGATTTTACTTCCACAGCTCCCACTTTGACTGATCTGTGTGAAGAAGGTGATGTGCCTTTTCGCCTAACGGTTCGCCAAGGTATTCCTTGTAGCACTGAACGATTGACGGGTTCTCGTGTGAGAATCGCAGAGTCATCTTCCTGTCCATGTCGAGAAGGATTTTCCCGCGGCTTTCTCCGAGTTCGTTACCTTCCTCGATGGGCTGACCGCCTCCGCCCGCGCACCCTGTCGGGCAGGCCATGCACTCAATGAAATCATACTGAGCTTTTCCGCTCCTGACATCCTCGCAAAGCCTGCGGATATTTCCCAGTCCGTGAGCTACGGCAATACGCAGTTTCTTTCCGGCAATCTCAAATTCTGTTTCCTTTATGCCGTCATAGTCGCGAACGTAGCGGAATGCATTTGCGTCCGGGTTCTTGCCCGTAACGAGGTAATACGCGCTCCGTAATGCCGCCTCCATGACTCCGCCGGTCGTCCCGAAAATATGACCAGCTCCCGACGCTGTTCCGAGGGGTGCGTCAAATTCTCCGTCTGAGAGCGCTTTTACGTCAATTCCTTCCGACTTTATGAGCCTGTCAAGCTCTCTCACTGTCAAGACTACATCAATATCCCTCGCGCCTGAAGCGTTCATGCAGTCAACATCGCACTCATACTTCTTTGCGGTGCAGGGCATGAATGACACGTGATATATCTTGTCGGCCTCAACTCCGAGAATCTGTGCGTACCACGTCTTGATGATTGCACCGAACATCTGCTGAGGTGATTTCGCTGATGAGAGATTCGGCACAAGATCAGGAAATTCCATCTTTATGAAGCGTACCCAGCCCGGGCAGCATGATGTGAACATCGGGAATTTCTCCGGCTTTCCTGCTGCTGCGTTCTTGAGTTTCGCTACAAATTCTGAGCCTTCCTCCATGATCGTCAAGTCAGCAGAAAAATCTGTATCAAACACGTAATTGAACCCTACAGCCCGTAATGCCGCCGCGAGTCTCTCCGCGCTTGCTTCCTCGTGTGAAAGTCCGAGCTTTTCGCCCCATGACGTTCTCACAGCCGGAGCTACTGACGCGATCATGATCTTGTCGCCCTGTGCGAATGCGTCGCGAACCTTCTGCGTGTCATCGCGCTCAACCAATGCGCCGACCGGGCAATGTGTTATGCACTGCCCGCAGATTGTGCAGTGTACTTCGGGATCTGTGATTTCTTTTCCGCCCGTAACGCCTACTGTTGTGCGTGAGCCTGACTTGGCGATGTCCCACACGTTCATTTGCTGAATCTTTTCGCAGACCTGAACACAGCGCATACACTTTATGCACTTGTCATCGTTTCGGATTAACGGAAAATCGCTGTTCCATCTGAACGCGGCTATATCCTCGTGGTAAGGGAACGTGTTAATTCCTAAATCGTTTGCTGTCGTCTGAAGCTCACAGTTCCCGGAGCGGACGCACTCAGCGCACCTTGCGTTATGCTGTGAGAGGATTAATTCAACGTTCGTCCTTCTTGCCTGTCTGACTTTCGGGCTGTTCGTGATAATCTTCATGCCTTCCTGAACGTAAGTGTTGCATGATGACACGAGACGGTCAAGCCCTTCTATTTCGACGACGCAGACACGGCACGCGCCTATTTCGTTTACGTTCTTGAGGTAGCACAAATGCGGAATGGTTATGTGATTGAGCTTTGCGGCCTCAAGTATCGTTGTGTTTTCGGGGACTTGTATTGCCTTGCCGTTAATTGTCGCGTTTACCATTTCACTTCACGCCCCTCTCTGAATTTTCCGAAGCCGTAATAGTCGCACCGTAAGCACCTTCCCGACTCCTGTTCCATTTCCTCCTGTGTCATTCCCTTTTCGACAAGCTCGAAATCGTGAATACGCTGGTCAATCGGACGCTCGCGCATTTTGACTCTTCCGCAGGCCGGGCGGTTATGCGGAACGGGGTCAGGAATTTCAACAGGAAGCGTTATCGGGTGATGGAAGCCGAGATATTCATCAATGTTAGCGGCGGCGACTTTTCCTGCGGCGATGGCTCGTATTACTGTCGCGGGGCCTGATACGCAGTCTCCCCCGGAGAAAACGCCCTCCATTTTGTCGCCTTTAACCTGCTCGCTGTCGAATGCCTCAATGCAGCCCCATTTGACCGCAATCCCGGACTCCTCGAAATTGTGCGAGTCGATTCCCTGCCCAATCGCAACAACGATAATATCTGCCTCAATGCGTATAGGATCTGCGCTTGCGTCTTTGGGAGCGGGGCGGCCTCCTTTAATGTTGCTTATCATCTGCTGTTTCACCCAGAGTGCTTTGGCTTTTCCGTCTTCAACTTCAACCTTCAGCGGGGCGGCAAGCTCTATAATCTCGCACCCTTCAACCTCTGTCGCTTCTACTTCCTCCGCTAATGCTGTCATGTCATCTTTGCGCCTGCGGTAAGCTAATGTAACTTTGTCCGCGTTGAGACGTAATGACGATCTCGCGCAGTCCATAGCAACGTTACCGCCTCCGACAACGACAACCTTTTTCCCGCGAAAATCGGGGAAATCCTCATCGCCGATTCTCCGCAAGAGTGTTACAGCCGACATAACGCCGTCTGCGTCCTCGCCGGGAATCCGTAATGATTTATCCGTGTGCGCTCCGATTGCGATATATACAGCGTCAAAATTCTCGCGGAGCTTTGAGAGCGGGTAATCTTTTCCGCCGATTGATACCTCTTTGTGTACTTTGATGTCCCCGGCAGTGAGCAATGTTTCAATCTCTTCATGCAGGACTTCACGCGGGAGTCTGTATGACGGGATTCCGTAACGGAGCATTCCGCCGAGTCTCTTGCGCTGTTCAAAGATTTCTACGCTGTGTCCCATCATGCCGAGATAATATGCGGCTGAAATTCCGCTTGGGCCTCCTCCGACAATGGCGACCTTCTTCCCTGTTGCGGGCGCGGGCTTCTCGCCTTCACGGTAAACAGGAACATGGCCGGCGTGATCTATCGCGTAAAGTTTGAGGCCGCGAATGTTTATCGCGTCATCTACCATTCTCCTGCGGCATTTGTTCTCGCAGGGATGTTCGCAGACCATAGCGCAGACTGACGGGAACGGGTTATCTTTGCGGATGAGTCTCACTGCGTCGGCATATCTTCCGGCGTTCACGAGAGCGATATATCCGGGAATGTCTACATGCGCGGGGCATAACGTTACGCACGGAACAGCCCGGAATCCTTCTGATGTGCACTGATGGCCTTTAGCGTGTGCTTCGTAGTCCTCGCGGAATCCTTTCACGCCCTTCAAGACCATGTTAGCGGCCTCGTAACCTATAGCGCAGTCAGCGGATGTTGAAATAGCTTCTGCAGTCTTCTCGATCGTCTCAACGGTCTTCATATTTCCTTTGCCGTCAATCAAATCATCAATGAGCCTCTCAAGCTGAGGAAGACCCACGCGGCAGGGCACACATTTTCCGCAGGTCTGTGCGGCGCAAACTTTGAGATAGCTGCTCGCAACGTCAAGCGGACAAAGAGCAGGGGGCGCACCCGTAACACGCCGTTCAAGGTCTTTGTGAAGGGATTCTACGGCGGCCTGAGCTTTTGTCTCATTCATAATGCTAAGGCGACTCAAAATTGATTCACTCCCTCGTTGTTATTTGTGAAAATTTTACCCCTTGGATGAGATTATTATACCTGAAATTGCTACGGCCATGAAAAAATTTGCGCGGCATTGTGAGATTTTGAGGCAAAAAAATTCTCCCTTCTGACAATTGCCGGAGGGGAGAATTTTTTACTTCCTGTAAAGCCCTAAGCGTGAGGCAAATATTCTCAGCGTGAACGAAATCAGACGCAGATTATTCCGCCACCGCCCAGGCTCCTGCAACATTCGGTAGAGCCACTCAAAGCCGATTTTCTGAACCCACAAGGGAGCGCGCAATAGATTCCCGCTGAACACATCAAACGCTCCCCCGACTCCAACGCACAATATACCCCGGAGCTTGTCCCGATGACGGTACACCCATTTCTCCTGGCGCGGCTGACCCATCGCAACAAGCAGAATTTTCGCGCCTGACCGGGAAATTTCAGCGGGTATAGTCTCGTCCCTCACGTCAAAATATCCGTCCCTCGCCCCCGCGACAACAAGGCCGGGAATTTTGTCCTGCAATATTTCCGCGCATTTCACCGCAGTGTCGCCCGCAGCACCGCAGAAATACACAGGCCATCCCTCAGCCGCCGCCGTCCGGCATAAGTTCTCCGCAAAATCAATCCCCGCGACTCTCTCCTGAACAGGCCGCCCAAGAATATACATTCCCGCGCATAACCCGGAGCCGTCAGCAAGCCTCATTGATGACCAGTCTACAGCCTCTGCAAATTCCTCATCATCAATAAACGTCTCCATGCCTATGGCGTTAAGGGTAACGATTAATTTTGCTGACTGCGGGTCGGGATTCTGAATCATTCCCCGCGCTTTTGAGACCGCGTAATTCATTGACACGTTGTCGAAATCAACGCCCCATAGGGACGGGGGAAGCGGATTTTTCCTGCTCCTTATGTGCCGGAAGATTATCACCGCAAGCACTATCAGCCCGGCAACTGTCCACTTCTCCCACGCCGCCGCCATGCTCGTAACAGCGCAAAGCCCCGCAACTGACTGCACAGCCTCAGAATGTTCCACGCCGTCGCGGAGCATATCACGGTAAATTTTGCCTCCTTCATGAGGGTCTGAGTCGGTCATTATGCTTTTTGCGAACGACACGAGAATTTCAGCCGCCGGAATCGCAAACAGTCCAAGCGAGAGAAATAATACGGTGCTTAACACGATTCCTTTTGTCGAACCCATTATTGATGTGCCTGCCACGAGGAAGCCCCACATTGATGAGAGGGATTTTCCTGCCTGGCGGTACATGTTGCCGAAACGAGACCAGAATCCCGCAAGCAGCATCATTCCCGCGAATGACATGAAGAACTCGCCCGAACCCGTAGCAATGCAGGCCGACATCATAAGCACGAACGTAACCGCTAAAACATGGCCGGTGAGTCCGGGAATTTCGTCAATGTACCTGAATATGAACGGGAAAAAGCTGAACCACATTGTCCCGGCAATGAGCGAGAATGCCGGAGTGAGGTAGATATATTCTCCGTCCGGGAATCGTATGAAGTGTACCGCCGGGCCGTAATACGTGCATAGGAGTCCTATTACGGGGTAGAGCCATCGCCAGCCCTTTCTGCCGTAAATATCCTCAGCGATTCCTGCCACAGCCGCAAGCATAGCCCCTGCCACGACTATTTTCGCGTCCATGCTCCCGAACCATATCGCAAGAACCATGAACGCCCCCGCAAGAACTATATCCCGCATATATCCGTACTGCCTCGCGTCAAGAAGGTACTTGATATATTTCTGGACTCCGATACATATTCCGGCCATGAGGACACAGCCGAGTACCACGAAAATATTACCGTGCGTCAATTCTCGTCAGTCCGTCCATGTAAGGCACGAGGGCTTCGGGGATTGTTATGCTTCCGTCTTCATTCTGGTAATTCTCGATGATGGCAATTAATGTGCGTCCTACTGCGATTCCTGAGCCGTTAAGGGTGTGCGCGAATCTGGGCTTGCTTCCGTCCGCCGGCCTGTAACGCAGGTTCATTCGCCGGGCTTGGAAGTCCTCACAGTTTGAGCATGAGCTGATTTCGCGGTATTTGTTCTGAGACGGCAGCCACACTTCAAGATCGTATGTCTTGCATGAGCCGAACCCAATATCCCCGGAGCAGAGATTTACGACATGATACGGGAGATTGAGAATTTTGAGGACATCCTCAGCGTTTGAGGTGAGTTTTTCGAGTTCGTCATAGCTTGTCTCAGGTGTGCAGATTTTCACCATTTCAACTTTGTCGAACTGGTGCTGACGCATGAGTCCCCGTACATCTCTTCCCGCGCTGCCTGCCTCGCGCCTGAAACACGGAGTATACGCGGTGTAATATTTCGGGAGGTCTTTTTCCTCAAGTATGCTTTCACGGTTGAGATTCGTCAATGGCACTTCAGCGGTAGGGATAAGCCATAAGTCATCATTCTGCAATTTGTACAAATCCTCCGCGAATTTCGGCAATTGCCCGGTACCCTCAAGAATCGCCGAACGTACCATGAAAGGCGGCTCAACCTCTAAATATCCGTGCTGTTTCGTGTGAAGGTCAAGCATGAAATTGACTAATGCCCGCTCCATTCTCGCGCCGAGTCCCTGAAGGACGGTGAAACGGCTCTGCGCTAACATGACTCCCTTCTCAAAGTCCATAATTCCGAGAGCCTCTGCCACGTCCCAATGCGGTTTAGGCTCAAAGGAAAATTTCCGGGGTTCTCCCCATGTCCGCACAACGGGGTTATCATTCTCATCATTGCCGATTGGAGTCGTTGCGCTTAACTTGTTGGGAAGGGTCATTAAGTAGCCGTGTAATTCCTCCTCGATTTTTGCCAGCTCTGAATCAAGCTCGCTGATTTTCCCGCCCATTGCTTTGATTTCGGCTTTGAGGGCGTTTACGTCAAGTGAGGGGTCATTCTTGGCCATTCCGATACGCTTTGAGCCTTCATTGCGTTTTGCTTTGAGGTCTTCTGTTTCGCCGATGATTCTGCGCCGTTTAGCGTCAAGCTCCGTGAGTACAGCCAAGTTGAAATCGTGCTTTCTGTCCCGGAGCATTCCGGCGTATTCGTCCATGTTGGAGAGTATATATTTGATGTCGAGCATTGTGGATTAGTTCCCTTCTGTTGATGTAGTTTTTCTGACGGCACGGAGTAAATTTGCCATCTCAATCGCACCTAAAGCGCAGTCAGATCCCTTGTTGCCAGCCTTGCTGCCTGACCGCAAGAGTGCCTGCTCCAATGTATCACACGTAAGCACCCCGAAAAGGACGGGGACTCGATGTTTCAGGCCGACAGACGCGAGTCCCTTTGACGACTCCGCCGCTACATAGTCGAAATGCGGAGTATCACCGCGAATCACCGCGCCAAGTGCTATAACAGCGTCATATTTCCCCGTAAGCACGACTTCCTCGGCGATTAACGGAAGCTCCCACGCCCCAGGAACCCAGTAGATGTCGATTGCGTTCGGTGATACGTCATGACGGATGAGGGTATCTTTTGCGCCCTCGATGAGTCGGGATGTTACTATGTCATTGAAGCGTGAGGCGATTATTGCGATATTGAGACCTGAGCCGATTAATTTTCCTTCTGTTACTTTCACTGCTTTATTTCCTCCTTCATTTGACTGTGTTCCTGAACCCCTCTTCCGCTCGCGCTCCCTCCCCCCTAATTTAGGGGGGACTAAGGGGGGCAGAGGGGTTACCACAAAAGGGACAATGTTGGTCAGACTGTAAACACATGACCCATGCGGCTGGCTTTTGTGTCAAGATACTTAATATTATAGTCGTTGGGCGTAATTACGATTGGCACGCGCTCGGTGATTTCTATTCCGTATTCTTCTAGGCCGGAAATTTTGCCGGGGTTGTTCGTCATCAGGCGTATTCGTTTGAGTCCAAGGTCTTTGAGAATCTCCGCGCCTGTTCCGTATTCCCTCATGTCGGGGGGGAAGCCTAATGCCACGTTTGCGTCTACTGTGTCGAGTCCCTCGTCCTGAAGCTGATACGCCCGTAGCTTGTTGAGGAGACCTATTCCGCGTCCTTCCTGCCTCATGTAGAGCAATGCCCCGCGCCCCTCGTCAGCAATCATCTTCAAGGCTGTGTGTAGCTGAGGCCCGCAGTCGCACCTGAGAGAGCCGAGAACATCCCCGGTGAAGCATTCGCTGTGTACTCGGACTAAAACGGGTTCGGGAGTCGAAATATCGCCCATGACTAACGCTAAATGAGTGTGGGAGTCGTCATCCTGCGTTATGCTCCTGTATGCGCTGACTTGGAAGAGTCCAAAGGGAGTCGGGATTGGGACGGTTAATTTTTTCTCAACGCGCTTGTATTTGCTTTTTGTGATTATTATTTCGTGATCGTGATTATGGCAGTCCAAATGTTTATCATCTCTCTTTGCGGGAGTTATATTAGCAGAAATATCTTATCTCGCCAAAATAATCCAGCCACGCTTCAATGATAGTACCGATGTCATCTTTTATTGCCTCAATCAGCCTCCGCAGTCCTTTTTCAGGAATCCGTGAATTGTTGTTGGCTACAATGGCTTTGCCGTCTTTCGTTATCCATATCTTTGTAGCATTTGGGCCGGGCTGTCCTATAGCAATATGTACATGCACAGGCTCGCGAGGTTCTCCTTCATTCGTCCAGAAAATATAACGTATCGGCCAATCCTAAAAATAGTCGGCACAAGTAATCCCTCCGTCCTGTGAGTACTTCATGAAAAGAGCTTCATTCATTCTGACAAGGTGCTTCAGGTACTGCATTTCCAGCCACGAATAGCCGTTGACCTCCCATCTGTACATAGGAAGCCAGCACGTAGCGTCGTGAAATCCTCCGTCAACAGGAGTCTCAATATACACTTTCACGGTGCCGTCCGGGTACATCTCTGAATGCGTAATCTCTGTGTCATCGTTGAGGGTCATAAAAGGGTACATCATGATTCGTTTCATCTCCTTTCGCGGGTATATTAGCACACAAAAAAAGCACCGGCTGTGAGTGTCCGATGCTCTTGTGATTTCCTGCTACACTTCCTCGAAATGATGACGCTTGTCCGGCAATTTGGGGCATTTGTCGAAGCTGTTTGCGTTTGACCGGGGGCGCGAGCCTTTGTCTGTGTTCCAGCTTACCACTCACTACCGCGCAGTATGCGTGATTTCAAGGCTCTTGCTTCATCATGTCTTTTCCTGGTCTCGTTTTCGATGAAGTAATCCCTTTCCCTAGGGTCATGGATTCCGTGTCTGTCAGCGTCCGCTTCAATTTTCCTGATTGACGCGGCTTCTGCTTTGTCAAGGAGTTCACGCGCTTTTTCAGGGTCAGACCTTGCCACCATCGCGGCCATTTCCCTTTACTTCTTTATTCCTGTCTCCGCCATTGAGTTAGCCGCGTTTTTCATCAAACTGCTGAAGAATCCCATGCTCTTGCGCCTCCTCCGTCAGCTAATCCGCAGGCCCGAAAATGTAACCTACAGCCCCTCCTACCGCAGCTCCTACAGCAGCCCCGGCAGGCCCGGCCACCGCAGTGCCAATAGCAGCCCCCGCGCTGGCTCCAGCTATAGCACCGCTTTTTGACGGCTTCACTGTAACCTTGGTTTTGCTCCCGCCGCCCGGTATTGGAGTTGTTTCTATATCAACTACATTTTCCTTGGGCATTATTTACTGCACCTCCTAACCGTTATTCCTCAGTTCCTGCGCTTTCTTCCTCGCAAGCTCCGCGGTCGCGTAATCCTTTTTCGCGTTCCCGTAATGGTAATCTCCCTCGCCATTTTTGGCCTTCGCCCATTCGGTATTACCCTTGCGCGTGAAGGTCTCAGCGACTTTCTCATAAGTCTCCGCCGTTTTCGCCATGTTGTAGCCTCCTTAAACTAGCACAAATACAACCTTGCGTTTTGTGGTTTCTTTACGCTAAGTCTTTGTTGATGAGTGTTAATTTTTCTGCACTGTGAAATTTTACGGCAATTATACTATTAGGGGGGGGGGGCTTTGTCAACAGCTTTCTTCACCGAATAGCCGAATCATTTTCTAGGGGCTATAATCATTCCCATCAATCAAAATCTCAGGGGGCAATCATGAACATACTGACATATGAAACTGTGTCGCTTGACGAAAATCAGTCCGCCCTTCTCATTCTCGATCAGACGAAACTGCCCGGCCATGTCAAAATTCTCCGCCTGACTGACATCCGGGACATATGGAACGCCATCAAGACCCTTCAGGTCAGGGGCGCGCCCGCAATTGGAATAGCCGCCGCATTCGGGCTGTACCTGTCAGCAAGAAACATCACCGCAAGCAATTACCCCGCGTTCATGGCCGGACTCAAAGACGCAAAAGACTACCTCAATTCCGCCCGGCCTACAGCCGTCAATCTCTCGTGGGCGTTGAACCGGGTATACTCAGTCGCAGAAGCCAGCGCAGACAAAGCCATTCCCGAAATCATAGAGGCACTAAGGCTTGAGGCTCTCGCGATAAAGTCAGAGGACACAGAAACATGCAGGAAGATCGGCGAATATGGCCTGACATTGATACACGACGGGGACGGAATTTTGACACACTGCAACGCCGGACAGCTCGCCACGTCAAAATACGGCACCGCATTAGCACCCATACACTTGGGACGCGAGAAGGGAATGAATTTCCGCGTTTACTGCGACGAAACAAGGCCGTTATTGCAGGGTGCGAGGCTCTCAGCGTTTGAGCTTGTCGCCGACGGAGTCGACACTACATTGATTTGCGACAACATGGCTTCACAGGTCATGAAGGAAGGAAGAGTCAGCGCGGTTTTTGTCGGGTGCGACAGGTTAGCGGCCAACGGGGACTGCTGCAACAAAATCGGAACATCGGGACTCGCGATCATGGCGAAATATTACGGCGTTCCCTTCTACGTTTTCTGCCCCGCGTCAACAATAGATATGACAATTCAGACAGGCGCGGAAATTGTGATTGAGCAAAGGAATCCCGATGAGGTTACAGAAATGTGGTACTCAAAGAGAATGGCTCCCGATGGCGTGAAAGTTTACAATCCTGCGTTTGATGTTACGGATAATTCATTGATTGCGGGGATTGTTACTGAATACGGGATCGCGAGGCCGCCATATATTGACAGCCTCCGGGAAATTCTCACGACAGGAGCGACCGCCAGTAATCCGAGTCCTTAACGCCCGTCCCAAACTCCGAAAGCCTCGCAACATATTTCCCAAGAATATCCGTCTCAAGGTTGATTATTCCTCCGGCTTTAAGCCCTCCCAGAGTCGTCGCGCCCAGAGTTGCAGGGATAATTCCGACAGAGAACGAGCGAGTCCCCGCGTCAATCACTGTCAGGCTGATTCCGTCAACCGCAACGGATCCCTTCTCCACGATTCCCCGCAATAAGTCTGAGTCTTCCGGGACAAATACGGCCTCTTTCGTGTCAGTCCCGCGAATCTCCTTCAGAACCGCTACACCGTCAACATGTCCCAGCACTAAATGACCGTCTAATCTGTCTGTCAGCCTCATAGCCCGCTCAAGATTGACCCTCGTCCCCGCATGAAGTCCCCGCCCGAACCATGTCCGCGAAAATGTCTCCTGCATCATCTCAACATCGAACACGTGCGAGTCATTCCGCGTTACTGTCAGACATGCCCCGCTCACACTGACGGACTGACCGAGCGACAATTCACCAGAAATTTCAGACTCAATGCTGAGAGTGTAATACGTTCCCTTCCTGCTGAAACTCTTTACCGTCCCGATCGTCTCTATAAGTCCGGTGAACATGACAATCTCCCTTCTATTACCGTGTCATCGCCTGCTGTGCGCGTGATTGGATTCGTGAGTGTGAAGGCCGATTTTACGTCAGCAAAATTCATACCAGCGTCAATAGTTTTCCCCCCGCCGAAAATTTTAGGGGCAATGAACAGCCGTATGTAGTCCGCGACTCCCTCATGAAGCAACGCGCCCAATATACCCGGCCCGCCCTCGGCCATGAGTGTCAGAATCCCCCGCCCCGCTAAATATTCCAGTGCCGAATGAATGCCGACATGACCCCCGGATGATTTCACCTCTGCGATTTCCGCGCCTATGTCCGTCAATGCTTCTGCCTTCTGACGGTCTGCACCTTCCGCCGTGATGATGATACATTTCCCGTCATGGCCGATAACTTTTGCTGACGTGGGAGTCGTCAGACGCGAGTCCAGAATCACGCGGACAGGATTAATCCCCGCAACATGTCTCACGGTCAATTCGGGGTCATCGCTAAGGACAGTGCCGACTCCCACTAATACAGCGTCATTTTCCGCCCTCATTCTGTGGGATTCTGTGCGGGACTCGATCCCTGTTATCCATTTGCTTGCGCCGTTCGGCAGATTCATTCGCCCATCAAGAGAAATTGCCGCCTTCAGGCTGACGAATGGCCGCCCGTATTTGTGGACGAAAACGAATCCCCGGTTGAGGAATTTCGCTTCAGCCTCAAAATCTTTCAGCTCCGTAACCTTTATCCCAGACTCGCGGAGAATGTCTATCCCTTTTCCGTTGACTTTGGGATTCGGGTCTCTCATGGCAATTATGACCTCTGCGACTCCTTCAGCGACAAGACGATTCGCGCAGGGGGGAGTCTTCCCGTAATGGGAGCAAGGCTCAAGAGTAACATACACCGTTGCTCCCCGGACATTTTCGCCGTGATTATGCGCGTCATTTATGGCTTCAATTTCCGCGTGAGGATGGCCGTACTGATGGTGCCAGCCCTCGCCGATTATGCGTCCGTCCTTCACGATTACGCAGCCTACCATAGGATTCGGGGATGTCATTCGGAGTCCGTTTTTTGCCAGCGACAAAGCGCGGGACATGTATTGAGTGTGAATTGTTACCGCCTCCGGGAAAATTTTTGCTGACATTGTATCACCGCCGTAACAATTACAGATAACAACATTAACGGCCTATGTTAGAATTACGCTATCGAAATTTCCATAAACCATATCAAATTTCAGGGAGGGTAAAATTCTCATGAAAAAATTTTTGTGTTCAGTGCTTGCTGTAATGCTTGTGCTGTCATGCGCGGCGTTCGCTTCCACTGAATGGAAGTTTGAGCGCAAGGTTACCATCGTTTGCCCGTGGAGTGTCGGCGGGGGTGCTGACTCGACTCTCAGGCCGATGGCAAATTTGTTGAAGCCCATTCTCGGCCAAGAGGTTGAAATCGTGAATGTTACGGGCGGAAACGGAGTTACGGCGGTTGAGTATGTCTACAAGCAGCCGGCGGACGGCTATACGTACATGCTTGGGACTCAGAGTCTTTTCATGCAGGACATTCAGGGAACAACGTCAATGAACTTCAAGGACGAATTTATCCCCGTAGCAAGACTCGTTCACGCAATCAACGTAATAACAGCCTCGAAAAAAGCAATGGATCGCAAGGGCTACAAGACATTCTCAGAAATGATTGAGTACGTCAAGAAAAATCCGTTTGAGGTCAGCGTAGGTATGTTGACAAGCACGGGGCTAGACGGCGCGTCATTGAAGCAGGCTCTTGAGGGTCTCGACATTCTTGATGTTTCGTATCCTTCCGGCTCTGAAATGAACTCGGCACTTGTCGGCGGGCATATTGACATTATGGTAACAGGCACTGACGAAATAGAGGGACTCATTGCGGCCGGGGATGTCGTTCCGCTCCTTGCGCTGTCAGAAAAGAGAATGAAGCGTTACCCGGATGTTGAATGCTCGGTTGAGCTGGGAATCAATTCGGTGTTAGGGCCTGCAAGGGGAATTTTCGCCAAGAAGGGAACACCGAAAGAAGCTATTGATGTCCTTGTCGCGGCAATCGAGAAAGCGTCCCAAGATCCTCAGTGGCAGGCGTTCCTTGTGCAGGGGTGCTACGATGAGAGACCCGGATTCGCGGGGCCTGCTGAATATGGAGCGGACTGCGAGAAGGATTACAGGCTGCTTTCTGATTACCTCAAATCAGAAGGCGTGCTGAAGAAAGATTACTACAAATAGCGACATGACAATACGCGGGGTGAAGTCATGCCCCGTTTTTTTGTGCAAAGGAGAAAATCACAGTGTTTGAATTAATCTGCAACGTTCTATTATGGCTGGGACTCCTCTATTCTTACTTCTTCCACGTCCTAGAAGCACCAATCCCCGACCGAACAGCCCGCAACCCCTACACACTGAAGCCGGACGTTTGGCCGAAAGCAATCATCATACTGCTACTCATCTGCATAGCAATCAACATCATCAACATCATCCGCAAGAACAGGAACAACCCGGATTTCTCGTTCGCGTCAATGTTCAACATCAACGTAAAACGCTGGCTCGGTATGGCAATCATCATCGGCGCAAGTTTTGTGCTTGAGCCTCTCGGCTATATGGCTACGTGCTGCCTTGTGCTGTTCCTTTACGGGTTATTGCTGGGACAAACTCACGTGTTCAGGCTCGCAATATTTTCTGTGGTGATTACGTTCGTTCTTTATGTCGTGTTCAGCGTGTTGCTGTCGGTGAATCTTCCGCGAGGGACGATTGAAGCCTGTCGCAACTTCTCACTTTACGTTGAAGGCATTGTAGCTTCTGTTCAGTCAGCATTAGGCATGTAGGGAGGAATAATCATGACAACTTGGGAATTGTTCACAAACGGCTTCAGCGTATTGATGGATCCCTACACATTTTTGATGGTGGTGTTTGCGATTGTTGTCGGGACGATATTCGGGGCATTGCCCGGAGTCAGCGCGACAATGGCGGTGGCACTGGGACTCCCGTTCACGTACTCAATGCAGCCAGTTCCGGCGATAGTGTTCCTTGTGGCTATCTACTGCTCATCAATCACGGGCGGAAGCATTACGGCAATCCTCTTCAAGATTCCCGGTGTACCATCGTCAGCACCTACGACATTTGACGGCTACCCGATGGCGCAGAGGGGCGAGGCGGGGAAGGCTCTCGGAATCGCGTTAGGGTCGTCAGCAATCGGCGGACTCGTTTCGGCTCTCGCAATGCTGACATTATCACCGCAATTGACACAGGCGGCATTGTCATTCAGCCCGTCAGACATTTTTGCGATTACGTTCATGGGACTCTCAATCCTGACATGCCTCGACAGCAAGAACATTCTGCGGACTCTGATTTCCGGCCTCTTGGGACTCCTGCTTGCGTGCGTGGGACAGGATCCTATGTACGCGGTACAGCGACTCACATTCGGGAGCGGTGAACTTATTGCGGGACTCGAAATGATTCCCGTGTTAATCGGAATATTCGCCGTAACAGAAGTACTCAAGCAGACAAAGAAGCGCGACAAGCTCACAGCCGACGAGAGCACAGCCAGCGTAAACACAAAGATGCCATCATTCCGCGAATGGTGGGGGATCAAATGGTTGCTCGCAAGATGTTCTGTCATTGGTACGATAATCGGCATACTTCCGGGGGCTGGTGCTACGATAGCTTCATTCCTGTGCTACTCAAGCGAGACGAAACTCTCAAAGCACCCGGAGAAATTCGGAACGGGAATCATTGACGGTATAGCCGCCTCCGAAACCGCCAACAATGCCGCAACGGGCGGAGCAATGGTGCCGTTACTGTCTCTCGGTATTCCGGGCGGTAATGCCGCGGCGGTAATGATGAGTGCGCTTGTGCTGAAGGGCGTACAGTTAGGGCCGCTGTTACTCGTAAATCAGCCTCAGTATCTCAGCGCAACATTTGCTTCAATGGTCGTAACAAATATATTGATGGTCATCGTTGCGATTGCGATTGCGAAAGTGTTTGCGCAGATTTTGGCGGTGCCGTATTCATATCTTGGGCCGATAATAATAATGCTTGCGATAATCGGATCATACGCAACGAACATGAGCATTGCTGACGTGAAAATCATGGCGATTGCGGGCGTGATAGGTCTCATAATTTCTGCGTGCCACTTCAACAGCGCGGCATTGATTCTCGGACTCGTTCTCGGCGTGATATGCGAGGGGAACTTCAGCAGGGCTTACACGATTTCGCGGGCTAACCTCGTGAACATGTTTGCGCGTCCTGTTGCTGGTACGTTGATGGTAATCAGCCTTGTGCTTCTTGTGTGGCCGATAGTGTCATCACTCTTCAGGAAGAAAGAAGCGTAAGACGAAAAATTTTTGCCTCTCGTGAAAGAATCGCGGGAGGCTTTTTGTTGTAAGGAGGATTTTATGCCGGAAATTTCACGGTTCTACGGAATCAGAATCTACATGTATTATGATGAGCATAACTCGCCTCACTTCCATGCAAAATATGACGGTGAAGAAGCCGAATACAATTTTGACGGCGATCTGCTGAAAGGCTCAATGCCTGCGCGAATCACAAAGATAATTGCAGGATGGGCAGTACTTCATTCACGGGAGCTTGAAGAGAACTGGGAGGACGCAAGAGACGGACGCGAATTGACAAGCATAAGGGGGCTGAAATAATAATGGGATGCCATGAATGCCCCGATGCTGTGAAAGTTGAGCCGCTTAATGATTATGTGCTGAAGGTTGAATTTGCTGACGGAACAATAAAGGCCCGTGATTTCTCAGATCATTTCAATAAAGGAGTCTTCCGAAAACTGCGCGATATATCATTCTTCAGGAAAGCTCATGCTGAAGATGGCGCAATAGTTTGGGATGACACATTAGACTGCGCCCCCGAACACGTATATTATCATGAATAGTTTGCGGCCTCTCGTGAAAGAATCGCGGGAGGCTTTTTTATCATCCTGCAAAAGAAAAGACACCGGAAATTTTTTGCCGTGATTAAAGCTGAAGTATCATCATCCACACTACATCGCCGTTTGTGTAGGGTGCACTGTTTTTATTGTTCGTCTGAAGGAGTCCGAAAGATTTTGCGCGTTCTGCGAATTTCCGTTTGAGGGTGCTGTTTCCTCCGTCTTTGCCGTCAGAAATCACGTAGCCTATGAACCATTGATTTCTTTTATTTTTGCCATCGTTGTCATTCAGGCGGTAAGCTCCCGATGTAATAGCCGCGGATTTCTTGTCAGTTCCATACCCTGAGCCGCTCGCACGGACTCCGGGAATGTTGCTCATGTAGCGAAGCACTTCCGCTTTGAAGCCACTTGTATCACGGTAATCTTTGTCTTCTCTGCTCTCCCAAAATTCCTGCACCGGGCTTTTATGGCCGTTATATTTAACAAGATATGCGCCATTGTTAGACTGTTTCTCTATTTTGTCCGGGTTGTCGATATACCAGAACGTTACAGCTGCCTTAAGATTCTTCAGGTTGCTTATGACGGTTGTCGCTGTTGTCGTTGCGATGATCTCGCCCGCTGAAATCATCATCATGGCCGAGAGAATGCCGATTACAATAATAACAATCAGAAGCTCAACGAGTGTGAAGCCTTTTTTGGCGTATTGTTGGCCTTGCGTATTGTTATAAAACATCATAAGCCCTCCTTATTGTGTTAAATTTTTTCTTAAGAATGTATTTATTATACTCTGCTTGCGCTTAATATTTCTCTGTCTTTCGTCAATAAATTCTATTTTCATTTCATGCCCATGTGATAAAATTCTTGTTGATATTTCCACGACAAATTAAATTTCTTACATTGAGCGCGTCTGCTGGCTCTGTGAATCTTGCAGGGAATTTCAGCGGAGGCATCGCGAATTTTGCAGGAGGTGTTTGTTCTTATGGAGTTAAAAGCGGCTGGCACTGCCGGGACTCTTGAGTCGAGCGACATAATGATAACGCTTGAGCCAAAAGACAGCGGCGGAATCGATTTGACGCTCGAAAGCTCTGTTCTCAATCAGTACGGCAGGCAGATAAAAGCAGAGGTGCTTGCCTCACTCGAAAGGCTCGGCGTGAAGAACGCAAAAGTCATCGTAAACGATCACGGCGCATTGGACTGCACAATCAAAGCCCGCGTTGAGTGCGCGTTCTACAGGGGCTGCGGCGTTGACATGGACGGCAAATTTGACTGGGGAGGAGTGATTCGCTAATGAGTTTACCGAGACCGAAGCCGGAGAGATTCCGTCTCCGCAGAACAATGATGTTCATGAACGCACAGAAGCCCGGACTCATCAAGGACGCATACATTTACGGGGCAGACTCCATAATGCTCGACCTTGAGGACGCTGTAGCAGAAAATCAGAAGGACAGCGCAAGATTCTCACTCTATCACGCGCTCAAAGAGATTGATTACGGCGACACAGAAGTTATCGTGCGTATCAACGGACTCGACACTCCTCACTGGAAGGAAGACATCCGGGTCTGCGTTGCGGGAGGGTGCGACGGAATCAGAATCGCAAAGACCGAGTCAGCTCAGGACGTTAAGACAGTTGACGCGGCAGTAACAGAAGCTGAGAAAGAGTTCGGAGTCGAGGTCGGAAGGACTCTTCTCATGGCCGCGCTTGAGAGTCCCAAAGGTGTGCTTAACGCTTACGAGATCTGCCAGGCTTCACCGAGATTATTCGGCGTTGCTTTGTCGGGCGGAGATTACCGCAAGTGTATGCAGGTCAAAGTCATTCCCGGCGGAATAGAGATGTTATTCGCCCGCGGGTTAATGCTCAATGCGGCGAGGGCTGCGGGGATTCAGTGCTTTGACACGGTATTCACGAACCTTAACGATGACGAGGGATTCAGGGCTGAAGTCAAGCAGAATGTAGAAATGGGCTTTGACGGTAAATCACTCATCAACCCGAAACAGATTCCCATCGTCCATGAAATGCTCGCCCCGACTCAGAAGGAAATCGCAGAGGCAGAAAAGATTGTGCGGGCATTCCGCGAACACGCAAAAGAGGGAGTCGGAGTCTTCACGCTCGACAACGGGAAAATGATTGACATCGCATTTGTCCCCGGCGCAGAGAGAGTCATAAAGTTAGCGAAAGCCAGCGGAATTTACGAGGGGGATCTTTAAGTCATGAAAAACGCAGTAGGAAGAGAGATACCCGAAGAAGCATTAGCAGTACAGCTCAAGAACGGCAGAAAGTACGAGCCGTATCAGGGAAAAGGCTACAGGGACGGAAAATATATCAAGAAGGCCGGCCCTACCACGAGAATTTACGAGAACCCGCAGGAAAGCAAATTACTTCCTTCAATCCGTGATGCCGTAATCGCCTGCGGAATCAAAGACGGCATGACAGTTTCATTCCATCATCACTTCAGGAACGGCGACTACATAGTGAACATGGTCATGAAGGAAATTGTTGACTTGGGCATAAAGGACATCACTATAGCCGCGTCAAGTCTCGGAGACGCTCACGACCCTATAGCCGAATACATTGAGCGCGGAATCGTTACGGGCATTCAGACTTCAGGCATTCGCGGGAAAATGGGCGATGTTGTCTCACACGGAAAGCTCAAGACACCCGCAATTCTCCGTTCACACGGAGGCCGTGTACGTGCAATCGAGGAAGGCGACGTACATATTGATGTTGCGTTTATCGGTGCGCCTACGTCAGACGAGTACGGAAACGCCCGCGCATTAGGCGGAAAGGGCGACTGCGGAGTCCTCAGCTATGCCTATGTCGACTCGGAATACGCCGACAAAGTTGTAGTTATCACAGATACGCTTGTGCCTTACCCGAATTTCCCGCCGAGCATACACGGAGTCAATGTTGATTACGTTGTGAAGGTTGATGAGATTGGTAACCCGAAGAAAATCGCCTCAGCCGCCGCAAGAATGACTCAGAATCCCCGCGACTTGATGATGGCCGAGAACACAGCAAAAGTCATAGCCGCTTGTCCGTGGTTCAAAGAGGGCTTCAGCTTCCAGACAGGTGCGGGCGGCCCCTCGTTAGCCGTAAATAGATTCTTGGAGCCGTTAATGGACGCAAAGGGAATCAAAATGGCGTGGGCAATCGGCGGAATCACTGCGGCAATCTGTGAGCTTCAGAGAAAAGGCAAGGTCGGCAAGATTATTGACGTTCAGGACTTTGACACGGGAGCAATCGAGGACATCCGTACGAATCCGAATCACTACGAGATGACAGCCTCCGAATATGCCAACCCCGCCAACAAGGGCGCATTCGTCAACAAACTGGATTTCGTTGTTCTCGCGGCTCTTGAGGTCGATACAGATTTCAACGTCAACGTCATAACCGGCTCTGACGGAGTATTACGCGGCGCACCGGGCGGACATCCTGACACGGCAGAGGGCGCAAAGTGCTGCGTGATCGTTACGCCCCTGACACGCGGGAGAATGGCGACAATCTGCGAGCATGTTGTTACGGTTACGACTCCGGGAGACTGCGTTGATGTCGTTGTTACGGATTTTGGGACGGCGGTCAATCCGAGACGCACGGACATAATAGAGGCACTCGACAAGGCCGGAATTAAGCACGTTCCGATTAAGCAGCTTCAGGAGAAGGCGTACTCACTTGTAGGAAGGCCGGACGATTTAGAGTGGGAAGACAAGGTAGTGGCGATTCTTGAGGCTCGCGACGGGACAATTCTCGACGTTGTGAGGAAGATTAAGCCGCTTGAAATTTAAGCGTTACAGAAAAATAGAGGCTCCCTCCTGAATATCGGGGGGAGTTTTTTGTGATAATAGTAATATCCCAAAGGAGGAATGAATATGCGTTATGAAGAAGTTGATTACGGCGGAGAAAAGCTGATGGTAAAAGTTTTCGATTACCACACGCCCGAAGGATGGCACGAATACGTTATGAACACGGCCGGTTCTGTTACTGATGAAACATTTGTGAGGCCGCCGGACGGTTATGCACGTGATGAGGATGAAGCCGGGCATGAATAACGTGTACTATCTCGACACTAACATCTGCATTTTCCACATGTGCAGGCCGTTCGGGATTCTTGCTGACAGAATCAACGCAATAGAGCCTGAACGCATAAAGATTCCGGCTGTTGTTAAAGGTGAGTTGCTTGTCGGCGCGGAGAAAAGCAAAAGGCGCAATGAAACTCTCACGGAAACGCTTGCTTTCTTAATGCCGTATGAGATTGTCCCGTTTGAGGATTCTATGCTCATGACTTACGCGAAAATAAGAGCCTCGCTTGAACTCAGAGGACAGAAAATCGGCTACAACGACCAATCATAGCCGCAACAGTTTTAGCCCGAAAAGGAATCCTCGTAACTAACAACATAAACGAGTTCGGCAGGATTGACGGCCTCATTCATGAAGACTGGACAATAAGCCCGCAATAATTATCCCCTTCTCCCAAGCACCCAGCAGAAAAACGGCCCGCCCGTTACAGCCGTAATCACCCCAGCAGGAATCTCGCCAAGCCTCTGCGCTATTCCGTCAGCAAGACTCATCATCACAGCACCAATCACAAACGCATTCACCGTAACACGCCTATGATTTGCACCGACAATCCCACGCGAAATATGCGGCACTATGAGTCCCACGAACCCAATCACACCGAACGAACTCACGCACAATGCGACTCCCATTGACGCAGACACAAGAAGAGTCCGCCGAACGAGATTCTCATTCACGCCCAAAGCTGAAGCCCTCTCACCGCCCAGCGACATAACATCAAGCGCATTCCCCGCGATGTATGCCGGGAAAAGCACTATCACCGCCCCCGCCGTTACCGCCCATACATCACGCCATGAAGCCCCCGAAAAATTTCCCATCAGCCACAGGACTACAGCCCCGATTTTCTCGCCCGCAATCGATTTCAGGAACGTTACGCCCGCAGACAGTACAGCGTTGGAGATTACCCCGGCAAGAATGAGACGCTCCCGGCCTCCGTCACGCGCAATTGCTCCCGTCAGGATTAACGCGCACATTGCCCCGGCAAACGCGCACGGCATTACCGCCCATTCACCGCCCAATATCCCGACAGCCGCACCAAACGCCGCCCCCGATGCTATTCCGAGCGTGTACGGTTCCGCCAATGGATTCGCTAAGAGTCCCTGAAATGTTACGCCTGAGACGCTCAGAATCCCCCCCGCGAATATCGAGCATAACAGACGCGGAAGCCTCACCGAATGAATCACAGCAGCCTCCGGGGAGTCCGTCCACGTCAGCAAAAAACGGATCACGTCAGAAAAAGGGATGTCCCATTCACCCGACGCAATCCGCCACAATGACACCGCAAGAAGTATTAACGCAGGCAGCAACTATTCACCGAGAGCGCGTATCTTCATGACTAACTCACGCGCAAGATTATCATCCTCTCCCAGTCCCACAAGGTATATATCAATGTCCTTGTACCCGTTTTTCCTGAGAATGTTAATCCACGAGTCGGGGTCATCTTCTCCGGCCATGTCGTTATTCGCGTGGTCTCCGGCGACTATCATCAGCGGGGAAAGTATGAGCCTCTTTATTTCGGGATGGCGTTTCAGCTCCGCAAGAACATCATCAAGCGAGGGCGACGACTCGACAGTCCCCACAAAAAAACGCCCGTATGCCTTCTGATTCAGTGCCAGCTGCAATTGAAGATACTGCGCGTTTGCGAAATGCTCCGGGGTTCCGTGTCCCATGAGGATTATTGCGGTCTCTTTGTCTTTGAGGCGGGACTCAAATCTCTTCATGAGAATGTCCGCGACTGCCTCACAGCCTTTCACGCCGTCAAGAAACGGACTGCATACCCTGATTTCCTCAAAGCCGAATTTCCCGGACATTTTCCCGAAAGCAGAAGCGACCCCGCGAACCTCGTCATATTCCTCGCCGGGTATCATGTGAGTCGGGATTATTGTTACGTGCGTATAGCCCTCATCGTTGAGCTGTGCTAATGCCTGTGATGGATTCGGGACGGCCTCGCCATGTTCGCGCTGAATTTTTCGGCGGATTATGTTTGACGTGAAAGAGAGCCTCACTTCATGGCCGGGAAATTCTTTCCTCACAGTGTCAACAAGATTGTCGATTGCTTTGCGGGCTTCCGGCATTGACGTTCCGAACGACACAACGAGCATTGCGGATTTCTTTGGCTGACTCTCGCGGGACATTGCCGGAGTAATCATGAGCATAACAAGAAGTATTGACGCGAAAATTTTATGCATGGAAGAAATATGCCTCCTTGAAAGTTTGATTGCTTGAATTATACACGCCCTGCAAAAATCAGCCTTATGTGATAAGAAAATATAATCCCGTCAAGATATAATTACAGGGAAAAATTTTCAGGGAGACAAAAACATGATACCGACAAGAGAACAGGCATATGACCTTCTCAGGCAGCACAACAAGGAAGAGTCCCACATTCACCACGCGCACGCAGTAGAGGCGGCCATGAGGCACTTTGCGGAAATCTACCACGATGACCCGGAACTATGGGGAGTCGTCGGAGTCCTTCACGATATTGACTGGGAGGAGACAGCCCCGGAGCCTAATACGCACTGCCATGTAGCCCCCGTGATTTTGAGGGAAGCGGGAGTCGATGAGGACATCATTCACGCGGTACAGTCGCACGGATTCGGGATATGCTCTGACGTTGAGCCGGCCAATGACATGGAGAGGACTCTATTCACGGTTGACGAGCTTACCGGGCTTATCATAACGGCGGGACTCGTGAGGCCGTCAAAATCGCTTGCTGACCTCGAATTGAAGTCCGTCAAAAAGAAATGGAAGGACAAAGCGTTTGCCCGCGGCGTGAACCGTGAAATAATCAAGCAGGGTGCGGAAAAAATGAATATACCCCTCGATGACGTAATCACCGAAACAATAAAGGCACTGCGCCCGGTCGAGAAAGAAATCGGAATGTAGCAGAAAAATTCTATCGGAGATGATTCAGATATTATGTCAGTAAGAATATTGTTGGCGGATGATCATCCTTTGACGCGCTCAGGGATTGCGGAGTTTGTCAGGCGTGAGGAATCATTTGAGCTAGTCGCGGAAGCTGAAGACGGAATCGAGGCATGGGACAAAATAAAGGAGCTGCGGCCTGATGTCGCACTGCTTGACATTCGTATGCCAGGTTATGACGGCGTTGCGGTCGCGCAGAAGGTCAAGAACGAGGGAATGAATACCGCAATCGTTATGCTGACTTCCTATGACGCACAGCAGTATGTTATAGCCTCACTCAGAGCCGGGGCGCGTGGGTTCGTCCTAAAGACAGTGAGTCCCAAAGAATTAACGACTGCAATTAACACGGTCGCAAAAGGCGGGCTGTATCTTGATCCTGAAGTAGCGTCAGTGATGGGCGAGCAGGATTTTATCCCGGAGCAGTTATCCGTGAGGGAAAGAGAAGTATTATTGCTTGCGGCAAAAGGACTCTCAAGCAAGGAAGTAGCCAAGCAGTTATTCATCAGTGAAAGAACAGTGCAGACACATCTAGCGTCAATATATGACAAACTCGGCTCGCGAAACAAGACAGAGGCATTACTTCTCGCGCTGAAGTACGGAGTCGTAACGCTTGAAGAGCTGTTAGAGGACTGATGCTCTCATACTTGCGGAGAAAATTTGCGGAGGGGTCAAGCGGGTCTCACTTTCTTGCCTTTCTGCTGTGTGCGCTTGTTATCCCGTCAGCCGCCGTTGTTCTTGTGGCCGTTGCGGGAATGCTGAATCAGGAAAGCGCAATGGAGGCCGCTGTAAGCTCCTACGTTCAGGACATAGCCGAGAGCATGAGCTACCATCTCAGCACGGACTCTGATGCTTGGACGTTCTCAATGCTTGACGACTTCACGCGCTTCCCGTTCTTTTCGTGGGGGCCGTCAATACCCGGCTGGGTCGCCTTAATCGCGCAGGACGGAAGAGTCATAGTCTCGTCTCCCGGCTCAGTCGGCGTAATCTCGTCCATATGGCGCAATGATTTGCCTGTGGGAAAAGCTATACGGGCGGAGGACAAAAGCGGGGCGCAGTATACCCTAGCTGTTTACCCCGTGAAGCGTCCCAGCGGCGGCTATGTTGTCGCGGCAGTCTCGTGGACTCAGCTACTCGGCGGGCTTGTCGGAGTCGTCAGAATATGGCCTGCTCTGATTGTGGCGATTGCGTTCCTGAGCTTTGTTGCGATTCGCTTATTGTGGAGCAGAGTCGTAGCACCTTTGCGGCTTCTCGCGTCAGAAATCGACAACATGACACTCGGAAAAGACGTTCCCGAAAAACTCCCGGAAGGAACGATTGAGGAAATCGGGAGCGTTCACAGCGCATTGCAGAGATACGCGCAGGCGGCAGTTGAGCGGGACAATCTGCGGAATCGCTATGTCCGGGACGTAGTTCAGGCGCAGGAACAAGAGCGTATGGACATGGCGCGGGAAATTCATGATGGGGCATTGCAGGATGTTACAGCATTGTTGCAGCAGATTCACATGATAGAGGATGACGAGAACAAAACATCACGGCTCAAGCGTACGGAGATTATCGCAAAAACTGTAGTGCGTGAATTGCGCGCTTTCTGTGATGAGCTTGCGCCCCCGTGGATGGATTTGGGACTCAACGAGGCAATAACGGAGCTTGCTGAAAGACTCTCGCAGGCTTATGACATCGTGATTATGACGGACTACGACGAGGACACCGACAAGGCCGAAATCGAGAACGACAAAATATTATCCCTCCTGCGAATAATTCAGGAGGCCGTATCAAATGCCGTGCGTCATGGGCAGGCTACAGAGGTGAATATAGAGCTTGCACGGGAGAATGATACGCTGACTCTTGAGATTGACGATAACGGAAGAGGATTCGACTCAGGCCACATTAACCACGAAACTTTGAGGGTTGAAGGACACCGGGGACTCGCCAGCATGACCGAGAGAATGTCATTGATGGGCGGGACTCTCCGAATAACGTCAAAGCCGGGTGAAGGCACGAGGATTACAGCGTCGCTGAAAGTGTGAGGCGTTATCGTGCTATAATCCCGGCGTATTCCGATAGAAAGGCGGTTGACAAGCCATGAAAAATAGTATAATGGACTCAGGAAATCCAGAAAGCCGAAGAACTGACGGCGGATGTCAGGATC
>JAFYBQ010000026.1 GCA_017540085.1 Synergistaceae bacterium
CTCATGATATTATACAAACACTTGAAATTACCCTAACGAATCGTGATAAGGAGGGATAAAAGAATGTATGAGTTTTTAGTGTGGTTTTTGTTATTTGCTGTAGGATTTGCTATTGGGTTTTTCAGTGCTGACAGCTCTTCGACAAAGAATCAACGTATATTTTGGGGAACATTATATGGATTAGGAACAAGCGGTGTGTTCAACTATATACTCTATCTAATCACTGGATAAAAAAACTCCCCTGACTCAAAATCGGGGGAGTTCGTCATCTCTTAGGGCTTCTATTTCCCGTCAGCAAGCACTAAAACGACTTCCTGATTCGCGTCATAGGGCTTCGTGAAATCCATAGTCTTCAATCTCTCTTCAGTTATCGCCAGCGCGGAGCATATCATATCTACCCTTCCTGACTCTAACGCTTCCGGGAGCGCGTCAAACCTGTAATCCACAATCACAAGCTCTTTGTCGAGCCTCTTCGCGATTTCGGCGCACATCTCTATGTCGATTCCCACAAAGCCGTCCGCTAATCTCTCTTCATACGGAGGGAATGAGGCCGCACACCCTACCCACAATTTTCCGTTCTTTGCGCCGGGATTCATGTCGATATTCGCCGGATCTGGGTCATCATCGAGATATTTCGCCATGATTCCCGCGAGAGTCTTATCGGCTATTATCGCGTCAAGTGCTTGGTCGACCTCTTCACGCAACGGATTCCCCTTCTTGAAGGCTATAGCGTAGTATTCGCTCTCTACAGGCTCAGAAAGTATCCTAAACTCCGTGCTGCCTATCGCAAAATACCGTGCAGGGGATTCGTCCATGACAGCCGCGTCAATGTCTCTGCTTCTGAGGGCTGAAATGATGTCGCTGATTGTTGCGTAGGGGATGACTTTGCCGGAGTCGCCGCTTACGATTTCAGCCGCAAGATATTCCGAGACTGAGCCGGAAAGCACTCCGAGTTTTGCTGACTTGATGTCGCTGACTGATGACACTGCCGCATATGCCGCGCCCGATAATATTATGACGAGGCATAACACTGCGGACAGCTTAAAGATTTGTTTCATGATTCATTCTCCTTTCTGCCGGATTACCTGAAAAGCTCGCGGAAAAATCTATCTAGTGCTTCCTGGTCTCGCCTTCTCTTTTCCCTGCGCTCATATTCTAGGCGTTCCTGTTCGGTGTAATAGCGTTCGCGTTCTCGGCGTTCGTATTCGTGGCGTTCGCGCTGAAGCTCTCGGAGTTCCCTGCGGTCGCGTTCTCTCTGTTCGCGTTCCCGGCGTTCGCGCTCGAAGCGTTCTCGGTCTCTGCGTTCACGTTCGCGGCGTTCCTGTTCCCAGCGTATTTGGTCGCGGCGTTCACGTTCGCGGCGTTCGCGTTCCCATCTTGCTTGGTCATCGCGCCTAATAAGGCCATAGGCAGACGCTGTATTAGCTGAAGCACTGAATACCGTCAGCCCAGACAAAAGCCCGGCGGCGATTATCTTTCTCATGTTCACAGAATGATTGCTCCCTTCATTAATTTTATGGACAGCGGGATTCTATCACAAGGGGCATGACGATATTATGACGGTCAAAAAAAGAGGCTCCGCAGTTTTCCGCAAAGCCCCGTGAGATTCTTACAGGCGGGAAATTATTTCGTCCCTCATCTTTGAGCCTGTGATTAACGTTGTGCCTTCCGTGAAAATATCCGGCGTTCTCAGTCCTGCCTTCAGTACATCGTCAACAGCCTTCTCGATTCTGTCAGCCTCGCTCATCATTCCGAACGAATGACGCAGCATCATAGCCCCGCATAAAATTGTGCCGATGGGATTGGCTTTGTCCTGCCCGGCAATGTCAGGCGCAGAACCGTGAATAGGCTCATAGAGTCCGCGATTGTTGTCGCCGAGACTCGCGCTGGGAATCATTCCGATTGAGCCGACAATCTGACTCGCCTCGTCCGACAGAATATCGCCGAAAGTATTTTCCGTAACAATAACGTCAAACTCATTCGGGACTCGTATAAGCTGCATTGAAGCGTTGTCGACATAAAGGTGATTGAGCTTGACTTCGGGATATTCTTTCGCGACATCCTCGACAATTTCGCGCCATAATCTTGACGACGTGAGAATGTTTGCTTTGTCGACTGACGTAACAATCTTGCGGCGGTTCATTGCCATCTTGAATCCAACGTGAGCGATACGGCGTATTTCGTGCTCTGTGTACTCCATGACATCGCGGGCTGCCTTTTCGCCGTCTGGTGTCGTGAAGGCTTCGTGCTTACCGAAATATATTCCTCCTGTGAGTTCGCGCACTATGATGAAGTCGATACCTTTTTCGGCGATGTCCTTGCGTAACGGACAAGCGGAGGCGAGCGGGGCAAAAATTTTTGCGGGTCTGATGTTCGCAAAGACTTTGAGTCCTTTTCGCACGCCCAAGAGTCCGCGTTCGGGGCGAATCTCAGGGGGAACGTTGTCCCATTTCGGGCCGCCGACAGCACCGAGTAATGTTGCGTCTGCGTTCTGGCAAATCTTGAGGCTTTCAGCGGGGAGGGGTTCGCCGTATTTGTCGATGGCATTGCCTCCCATTGCGACCTCTTGAAAGTCAAACGCACCGGGGGCAACTTTCTCGATGACTTTCAGAGTCGCGCCGATAACTTCAGGGCCTATACCGTCTCCGGGGATTACTGCGATTTTCTTCATGGCCTAATCTCCTTTGTGTGAAATTGTGATGTTGTTGATTATTTCACGTGAGTCAAGTTTTACGTAGAAATAACGTTTTCTTATCCCCCCCCCCCCTTGATGATAACATTATATGGATGAAAATTTTATGCTAGGAGGAATAAATCGTGGATAATATTGTAGGTTTATTCGGTTCTCCATTGACGACGATACTTTTCGTTGTGGGGCTTGTTGCGGTCGCTGTCGTTGCGTGGTGGCTAAGGGGATTATTCGGGACTAAGAACATCGTGCGTTCTTCCACTTTGCTTACCGCTGTAAAAGATGCCAACGAAATGGTAACTCTGCGCTCTTATTTTCAGCATATCATTCAGAATAAGCTAGAAACAAATCTTATTGTTATGACCTCAGAAAGCAAGCTGTTGCTGATATGCAAAGGGGAAATCGTCTGTCATTTCGATATGTCAAAAGCAAGTATCACTGTAGACGAAGAGAGCAGGAAAATCAGCGTGGGAATGCCTACCTGTGAGCTTCAGACAATAATTGACACAAAGAATGTGGAGGTCTATGACAGCACAAGAGGTATCGTAGATTTCGTTGCTGACACAATTCAGTTCAAACACACGTATGACTACAACAAAGTGCGCGATGTTATAGAAAGTGAACGCCCAAAGATTACTCAAGCCGCAAAAGAAGAATGGCGTTTAGTCTATAAGGCAAAAGACAACGCAAAACGTAATGTTGCTAACTTAGCACAGGCTTTCGGCTATACTGCGGACGTTTCATTTGAAGATAACAATGACTCCGCGGCCAAACTCGGAGAGATTGCAGGAGTCGTTCGTGGCTTTAGGTCGGAAGAAACTACGATTGACTAAGTCCTGAGAGAAAACATACTCCCCTGAAAGCATAAATCTTCGGGGGAGTTTTTTTTTTGTTACTGCTTCGCTTTCTTCAGCGAGGCCATGAGTCCCCCGTCAGCAATCATCTTCCTGATAAACTCCGGGAAAGGCTCAGAGTGATACGTCTTGTTCTTTGTCGCGTTCGTGATGACTCCCGTGTCAAAATTCACGCTCACTTCGTCCCCGTCAGAAATATCTTCAGCGGCTTCGGGGCATTCGAGAATAGCGAGGCCGATATTGATCGCGTTGCGGTAAAAGATTCGGGCGAAACTTTTTGCGATTACGCAGGAGATTCCCGATGCCTTTATCGCGACAGGGGCATGTTCACGCGATGAGCCGCAGCCGAAATTGAGTCCCGCCACGATGATGTCGCCTGCTTTGACTTTGTGCGTGAAGTTCGAGTCTATATCCTCCATGCAGTGAGACGCTAATTCTTTTTCGTCCTGGCTTGCGAGGTAGCGCGCTGGGATTATTACGTCAGTGTCTACGTGGTCGCCGTATTTGTGCGCGGTTGCCATTCTACATTACCTCCTCCGGGTGTGAAATGTGGCCTGTGATTCCTGATGCGGCCGCAACAGCAGGAGACGCTAAATATACTTCGCTCTTCACGTGTCCCATTCTGCCGACAAAGTTACGGTTCGTTGTTGATACGCAGCGTTCGCCCTCCGCAAGAATGCCCATGTAACCGCCCAGGCACGGCCCGCAGGTAGGAGTCGAGACTACACAGCCCGCGTCAAGGAATATATCCGTAAATCCCCGTTTCATGCACTCGCGGTAAATGCTCATTGTCGCGGGAATGATTATGCCTCTCACGCCGTCAGCAAGATGTTTTCCACGGAAGATTTTTGCGGCGGCTTCCATGTCCTCAATTTTTCCGTTTGTGCATGAGCCGATTACTATCTGATCTATATTGATGTCAGAACCTTCACGGGCGGGGTGAGCGTTCTCCGGGAGATGAGGATATGCGACAGTGCAGTCAATCTCATCAAGATTAAGCTCGATGACAGACTCATATTCCGCGTCATTGTCAGCGTAGTAAATGCTCCAGTCATGCTTCACACGGCCTTCAATGTATTTCCGCGTAATGCTGTCGACCGGAAAAATTCCGTTTTTCGCTCCGGCCTCTATCGCCATGTTTGAGATTGTGAGTCTGTCGGCCATAGTAAGCTCCTTCAGTCCGTCCCCCGAAAATTCAAGCGACTTGTATAAAGCTCCATCGACTCCAATTTTCCCGATGAGTGTCAAAATTACGTCCTTCCCTGAAACATAGGGCTGTTTCTTCCCCGTAACGTTGACGCGAATCGCAGAAGGAACTTTGAACCACGTATAGCCCGCCGACATTGCTGCGCCCATGTCAGTAGAGCCGACTCCCGTTGAGAATGCACCTAACGCGCCGTAAGTGCATGTGTGGGAGTCCGCGCCGATAACAGCATCGCCGGGGGCTACGAGTCCCTGTTCGGGCAAAAGTGCGTGTTCGATTCCCATTGTACCGACATCAAAATAGTGAGTGAGTCCGAATCTTTTCGCGAACATTCTGCACTGCTTGCACTGAGTCGCCGATTTGATGTCCTTGTTCGGCACAAAGTGATCCATAACGAGAACGATTTTCTCAGGGTCAAATATCTTGCTGAAGCCCGCCGACTCGAACTCGTTAATCGCGACTGGTGATGTGATGTCGTTGCCGAGTACGAGGTCTAATTTTGCCTGAATGAGCTGGCCCGCGTGAACTTCATCGAGTCCGGCATGGTCGGCAAGAATTTTCTGCGTCATTGTCATTCCCATTTGAGTTAATGCCCCCTCAATTTTTTATATTTTTGTGGATTTGACTATTATACGGCAAAAAAATTCCCCCGCCGTAATGACGAGGGATTTTTCTTTTACTCTCCTGCCTCAAACATTTTATTCACGCCGTTGATATACGCCTGCAATGACGCTTCTACAATGTCGGTGCTTATCCCTGAGCCTGTGTACATCTCCCCCGTTGACGCGCTCGAAATCTTCACGACAGCCTCGCCGATTGAGTCTTCACCTTCTGTTACTGCTCTCACGCTGAAATCCTCTAATCTTGCGTCGACTCCGAGCATTTTGTTCACGGCCTTGAATGCTGCGTCAAGAGGCCCCGCGCCGTATTCGACACCCTCAAGAATATTATTATCCCGCGAAAGTTTCACGTAGGATATTTTCGGTATGTCGCTGCCTGATGTTATCGAGTGGCTGATGAGGCGACATGTTGAAGCGGTGCTGCCTTCAGGGCGTGTGATTCTTGAGCGGTGAAGAGTCAGTGCCTCAAGGTCTGAGCTTGTGATTGTCTTCTTCTCGTCAGCAAGTTTCTTGAACCTCGTGAATATGTCTTCAAGCTCCTCGTCAGAAATCTCATAGCCCATCGCTTCGAGCCTGTCCCGGATTGCGTGCTTCCCTGAATGTTTGCCGAGTACTAAAGCGCGGTGAGGGACTCCGATTTCGTCCGGGTTCATGATTTCGTAGGTCTGTGCGTTCGTTATCATGCCATGCTGATGGATTCCGGCCTCGTGTGCGAATGCGTTTGCGCCGACAATGGGCTTTGTGGGTGAGATTGCGACTCCGATTATGTTGCTCAGGAGACGGCATGACCTGTAAATTTCGCGGGTGTTGATTCCCGTCTCAGCGTCATAATAATCATGACGAGTCCGAATCGCCATCGCTATTTCCTCAAGTGAGGCATTCCCGGCGCGCTCTCCGATCCCGTTCACGGTGCATTCGACCTGAGTCGCCCCGGCCTTTACGCAGGCGAGAGAGTTTGCGACTCCCATCCCTAAATCGTTATGGCAGTGTACGGAGATGACAGCCGAGGCGATTCCCTGCACGTGTTCTTTCAGGTACGAGATTAACGCGCTCATTTCTTGAGGTGTCGAATAGCCGACTGTATCGGGAACGTTGATTGTTGAAGCTCCCGCGGCGATTGCGTTCGAGAATGCCTGCGCGAGAAATTCACGGTCAGAGCGTGAAGCGTCCTCGGCGGAAAATTCTATGTCCGGGCATTTTGCCTTTGCGTACGAAACCATCTCGGTGATTGTGGAGAGTACCTGCTCGCGTGTCATGCGTAACTTGTACTGCATGTGAACATCACTTGTCGCGATGAAAACGTGAATGCGGGGTTTCTTTGCGTCTTTGACTGCCTCCCATGCCGTATCAATGTCGCGAGTGTTGGCGCGGGCAAGGCTGGCGATTGTGCAGTTCGGCGCGGCTGAGGCGATCGCCTGAATGCTCTTGAAGTCCATCGGGCTGGCGATTGCGAAGCCGGCCTCTATGATGTCGACTCCGAGTTTCTCAAGCTGGCGAGCCATGACAATTTTCTCGCTGAGATTCATACTGCACCCGGGCGACTGCTCTCCGTCTCTTAATGTCGTGTCGAAAATTTTGACTCTGTTCATCATTTTTCCTCCTTGATTGTGTTTACCCCTCTTCCGCTTGCGCTCCCTCTCCCCTAAGTTAGGGGGGATACCGTTTACGGAGGGGGGTAACAGCAACAAAAAACGGGGTCTGAAACTTTTTGTGATTGCTTCAGAATCCCCGTCATCGTTTGCTGATTTGTGATTGCGATTTTATGCGCTGAATTTATCCGCACCCCGGAGATTCCCAGAATGCAAGAGTAGTGCGAGGGTTGTTAATGTGAAAGTGTTAATCATTCTGCTGAGTCTCCTTTGCGATTTGAATTTTTGCGGAAGTATTTTACAGTCAAAAAATGTATGTGTCAAAAAATTACTTCTCCCGCTCCCGTTCTGCAATAATATCCCTCAGCACCGCGGCCCGCTCAAAGTCGAGTTTGTCAACAGCGTCCCACATTGCCCGCTCAAGCTCTGAGACGCTCATTTTTCCCGGTGATTTCGTTTTCCGAGTTCCTGATACATTCCCCGAATGACTCACATCACCATATGCTGCAGAAAGCTCCGCCGGCAATAAATCTTTCACCGTCTTCACTATGCTGACCGGGGTAATGTTATTCTCCTTGTTGTAGGCAATCTGACGCGCCCGCCTGCGTTTTGTCTCGCTCACGGCCTCCGAAATGCTGTCGGTTACATCGTCCGCGTAAAGTATCACCCTGCTGTTGACGTTCCTGGCCGCCCGTCCCATGATCTGAATCAATGAACGGTATGACCGCAGGAATCCTTCACGGTCAGCGTCAAGAATCGCCACAAGCGTAACTTCCGGCAAGTCCATTCCCTCGCGCAGAAGATTAATCCCGACAAGGACATCAATTTTTCCGGCCCGCAAATCGCGTATCAATTCTGCCCGCTCAAACGTATTCAGCTCTGAATGTATATACTTCACGCGGAACTTCAATTCCTTCAGGTAGTCGGACAAATCCTCGGAGGCTTTTTTCGTGAGGGTTAGCACTAATGACCGCTCGCCCTTCTTCACGTTGTCCCGGAGTCTGTCTATGAGGTCGTCAATTTGAGTCTTGGCGGGAAGCACATCGACTTCAGGATCAGGAATCCCGGTCGGGCGTATAATCTGCTCGGCAATAACGCTTGAGGCTTGAAGCTCGTAATCTCCCGGAGTCGCAGAGACAAATACAGCCTGCTTTATTCTCGACTCGAACTCGTGCCACTGAAGCGGCCTGTTGTCCATACATGAAGGCAGCCTGAATCCGTTTTCCACGAGGACATTTTTTCGGGCGTGATCTCCGTTGTACATTCCGCGAACCTGCGGCAGGGTTATGTGGGACTCGTCTACTATCATGATGAAGTCATCCGGGAAAAAGTCAATGAGAGTCCCCGGCGGCTGTCCGTGCTTCCTGCCGTCAAGATATACGGAGTAATTCTCAATCCCGGAGCAGTAGCCCGCCTCTGTCATCATCTCAATATCGTAAAGCGTCCTCATCTTGATTCGCTGTGCCTCGACAAATTTTCCCTGCGCTGTAAATTCGGCCTCAATCCGCGCTAACTCCTCCTGAATTTTCGGGACTGACTCCGAGATTGCCCCCTCTTGCGTAACATAGTGCTTTGCCGGGAATATTGTCGCCTCGCTCACAGTCTCTATCACATGGCCGGTAAGGGGGTGCGTGATGTCTATGCGTTCTATTTCGTCGTCAAAGAAAGTAATCCGTATGCAGGTCTCATCCTCATATGCCGGAAAAATTTCTACAGTGTCGCCCCTTACGCGGAACTTTCCCGGCTCCGGCGTGAAGTCTGTCCGCTCGTAATAATTCGCAACAAGCCGCGCTAAAATTTCCCGCTCGTCAAGTTTGTCGCCAGTGTGAAACGGGATTATAGCCTCCTCGTATGCCTCTCTCATTCCGAGTCCGTAGAGGCATGAGACACTAGCCACGACAATAACATCACGGCGTTCGATTAATGCCTTTGTCGCCGAGAGCCTGAGACGTTCTATTCTGTCGTTCACGGAAGCGTCCTTCTCGATGTATGTATCACTCTGCGGGATATATGCTTCCGGCTGGTAATAGTCGTAATAGCTGACGAAATATCTCACGGCGTTTTCGGGAAAGAATGCTTTGAACTCGCTGTAGAGCTGTGCGGCAAGTGTCTTGTTATGCGCGAGGACAAGCGCGGGGCGGTCAAGATTTGCGATGACGTTTGCGGCTGTGAAGGTCTTTCCGCTGCCCGTAACACCTTTAAGAGTCTGAAAGCGATTCCCGGCCATGATGCTTTTTGTGAGCGCGTCAATAGCTTGCGGCTGATCTCCTGACGGCGGCCACTGCGAATGAAGCACGAAATGTTTTTGTCTTGACACGTGAATTTTTCCCCTTCATAAAAACGGATGGCAATATTATAAGCTGAGAGAGAGATTCACAGGTTATAATAGCCTCATATTTTCATGACGGAGGAAACTCGCCTTGTCTCTCAGAAAAGGACTAATCATCTTCATACTTCTTGCGTTCGGAGTAAGCGCGGTAATAATTTTCCGCAGCGTTGACCATGAAACAATACGCTCTCTACTCCATGCCGACAAAATGAAATTATTGCTGGCTCTCCTGATAGTGTTTGCGGCGTGGATATGCGATGCCGGGAGATTCTGTGCGCTGTCATCGGCGGCACATGAACACGTTCCCTTCTCGCTTGGAATCGTTTTGACGTGGCTGAATTATTTTGGGAGTGCCGTTACTCCGATGCAGTCGGGCGGAGGGCCTTTTCAGGTTTACGCGCTCTACAAGAAGGGAATCCCTGTAGGAAAAGGGATCGCCATAACCCTAATGCGTACAATGCTGACGGTGTTAATCCTCACAATTTCGGTGCCTTCAGCGTTAATGCTTGACCCTGAAATTTTGGAGGGCAGCCCGTTCCTGAAGGGACTTGTGTTTTACGTGTTCGTTGTGATTCTTGCGACATGGGCATTCATAGCGTTCACAGTGATACGCCCTGACCTTGTGAAGAAACTGAGTCATATTATCGTGTTATGGCTTAGGAGATTCGGACTCATGCGGTCAACACGCAGAGCAATAAAGATAGTTCGCTGGCTCGACAAGGAGATAGACAACTACATCATGAACTTCAAGCTGGCTTTCAACACGGGAAAAATCTGGGTGCTTATCGCCGTAATACTCTCAGTGCTTCACCTTCTTGCGCTGTTTACTGTCCTTCCTGTATTGATGTCGGCTGTAGGTCTTCCGTTCAGGTACATGCAGACTATAGCGGTTCAGGCTGTTTTCATGTTCATACTTTACTTCATACCCACGCCGGGCGCGAGCGGAGTCGCTGAGGGTGGCGGGGCATTGCTGTATTCTATCCTTATGCCCGCGAACATGGCCGGAATTATGTCGGTGATATGCAGATTTTTCACGGACTATATATCTATCTTCATGGGAGTCGTTGTAGTTATTCGTATGTTAGGCTGGGGAGTAACGGAGAATTTGCACAAAGGAGCGTCCGTTGAGAATGCGTGAATGGGTGTTCAGAATGCGCGGGGGAATATGGACTCTCCTGTTCCTCGCGATTCTCTTCATGGTTCGGGAGTCATCATGGGAAGTCATTGCGGCCTCTGTCGTGATTGTCGCGCTGGGTCAGGCTTGGCGGTGCTGGGCGGCGGGGTCAATAGGATTATACCGCGGCGAAAACGTGAAGGCACTGAAACTTGCGACTAAAGGCCCGTATGCGCTGATGAGGAATCCGCTGTATTTCGGGAATTTCGTCATAGGACTCGGCTGGAGTCTGATTGCGGGGAAATGGGCGGTTATGATTTTCGCGGTGAGCTTCTATGTACTGTATGTGCTTGTGATTATTCCTCATGAGGAAGAATTTTTGCGGGCGAAATTTGGCCGTGAGTATGAAGAATATTGTCGGCGCGTAAAAATGTTCCGGCCTGCGAAAATTGATACTGAGTCAATTATTGCCCCGGTTGACTGGGAAATAGTCAGGCGGAGCGAAATTCACACAATAATCTCAACAATTACAGGCACGTCAATAATAATCGCTGTATCACTGTGCTATACTTAATCCCCGAAACTTGACGGCGCATAAAGGAGGCTGATTATCAATGTGCGCGGAAAAAAACAGGAAGCCGGGATCCGAAAGCCAGAATGAAATAACGATAAGCGAATTATTATCGGATGCCCCGGAAAGGGAATACCCGCAGTATATTCTTGACGCAATATCACGGGTGCAGGAATGGATGAGGGATGTTACAGACGGTGATGATGATACAGATTCCGGCGATGATATATTCTCGGCGATATTCGGTGAAAATTACGACGACGGAAATGCAGGTATTGAGGCATTAATCGAAAGGCTTGACGGACTCGGCGAATACGCTGACGTTATCCCCTGCGCGAAAACCCCGGAGGGAAAATCTGACGCAGTGATAATCAGCATAACCCCGCCGGATTTGGAGAGCGGCCTGCGTTCGGCGATAGATTACGCGGCTGTCTTCAACAGGAATACCTGCAAACGTGTGTGGATAATCAGCGATATATTTATACTTGATGACGTAATGAAGTTCTCGCCTCATGTCGATGCATTGTCGGAGCAGGGAATAACGCTGAGATACATACTCGTAACGCCGTGGGGATGGGTTGAACTCCCCCTGAGCGGCAGCACGGCAACAAAGCACGCATTCTTGTGGAGAAATGACGATGTATCAGAACACAGGAAAAAGAAAATATGACATATGAGTGAACCGCATAAAGATTCTGAGGCTCAGGATAAACTTCATGCAGACATATAACTTTGCGAAATGGGCAGGGCTTGGAGCGTGGCACAGCGGCTCCGGGTTGCTGTGGTAGAAAGATTACCCTGTGCCTATAAAAATACAGGAAGGACTTGATACAATTGATAAAACGGCAAAAAAGCCCCCTGACATTCAAAGCTGCGTTGAGAAACTGCGCCAAATGGATATTAAGAAAAATATTGTCCCTCGTGCCATCAGACAATATAATCATGTTCGAGAGCTACCCCGATTTCACGGACAACACTTACCCGGTGTATCTGGAGCTGAAGAAACGTCTGCCCGATTATAAACTGATATGGGTTTTTCATGGTACAGGCATAAAGAAAGAGGATATCTTGACTGTTTCAGCTACGGCGAAGTCTACACTATTTCAAAATATAAAACGCTGGTATTGTATAGCGAGAAGCAAAGCTATCGTAACATGCAACTACATCAAAAAATGTCCAAAAATCAAGCCCCGCCAGATTTCATTGTTCTTGGATCATGGAAGCCCGATAAAAGACATAACAGGAAGACATGACCTCAAGAAACTCGGCGTTGACTTCATCAATGTACAGTCGCACTTTTTCGACAACGTAAACCTTGAGCCTAGAAACGCAACCCCTGAGCAGCTCGTTTACTTGGGCTACCCCCGTTGCGATTGGTTCTACAGGCCGTCCCGGAGAAAAGACATTGACGGAATCGTGAAGGGAAAATATATTGTCTGGCTTCCGACATTCCGCAGCAACAAGGACAAAAACCGCGACGATGCTCCCGGCTCTGTGTTCAGCAAAATCGGCGTTCCCCTGTTCTACAGCATCGATGCTCTGAAAGAGTTTGACGCATTTCTCCGCGGCAGGGGCATGAGTATTCTGTACAAGCCTCATTTCGTGCAGGACATGGACGTTGTGCGGAAGACTCCGCTGTCGAACTTCATCATGATCGGCGACAGGGACATACTCGGAAGGGGCTTGCAGCTCTATGAAGTCCTCGCACAGTCCGAGGCACTCATCACGGATTACTCCTCTGTATTCTGGGATTACATGCTTCTTGACAGGCCGATAGCGGTAACAACTGATGACATAAAAGAGTACAAGGCCGGGCTTGGCTTCATGTGCGACTACGAGACAATAAGCGGCGAGTCGGCAGAAGTTGCGCCAAACGCGGAGGCTCTCCGGGAATTTGTCGCGAATGTTGCTGACGGAAGGGACGTAAAGCGCGAGGGTCGCCGGAAATGGCGCGACATCGCTAACATGTACCAGGACGGAAAATCATCAGAGCGCGCCGCGGATTTCATCATCGAAAAATTAGGCATCGGGCAAAAATCATAACCCGCAAAAAAATCCCCTCTGTGAAAAACGCAGGGGGGATTCGTTTTTCCGTGATTACTCCGCGTAATATACTCTCCCCGACTTTCTCGGCGCGGGCTTGGGCGGCTCTCCGTCAATGAAGCCTAAAGCGCAGTGGCCGACACCGATATATTTCCCGGAGATTCCCATGTCCGCAAGCAGCTTCCTGTATTCGTCCGTCTGAAATTCCTCGTATGCCCGGTTAATCCATATGCTTCCCAGTCCGAGAGAGTGAGCCGCGAGCATCATATTTCCCAGAACAAGACTCCCGTCCCGGACATTGTTGAAATTGTCTTCCGGCGCAAGGACTATCAGAATCACGGGCGCACCGTAGAACGGGTCAAAACTTTCATCCCATCCGCCTATTTTGCAGTTGTCCCGCGAAATTTTGTCCCGTAGGTCTTTGCGTGTAACCGCTATGATTATGGGAGCCTGCGATCCTTTCCCGCTTGCCGCGTAGAGTCCGGCCTCTATTACCGCGTCAATGTCTCTGCGTTCGGGCATGTCCGGCTTGAAGCTCCGTATGCTCCTGCGCTCCTTTATTGCCCTGATTACCTCGTTCATGATTATTCCTCCCTGTATTAATATCCCGGATATACTCCGTCCCAGACGATTCGCCGATAATTTTCACGGTCAGTGTCGCCCTCTGTTGATATGCACAGAACCCGCGAATGTCCGTCAACTTTCAGCGTTTTGCGTATGTGGTCAAGAGCGTCATTCCTCATAAGCTCGTACACGAATCCCGCTGTGCTTGCTCCGCTCTCCCCTGAGATAATGCGGCCGTCATTGCCCAGAGGATTCCCAAGAACGCGCATTCCCTCCGCCGCAACATAATCGGGCATTGAGATGTAATTCTCTGCGTGGGACTTCAGCAATTCCCATGCGACTGTACACGGAATACCGCAGGCAAGTCCCGCCATGATGGTGTCAAGGTTGCCTGTTACGGCGTGAAGTTTTCCGTCATTTGCGCGGGCTGTCCTGAATATGCAGTCGGCCTTGTTGGGTTCTATTATCGTGATTATTGGCTTGTCCCTGTAGTAATTCGCAAAGAACGATGACAAAGCCCCGGCCATTGAACCGACTCCCGCCTGAAGGAAGATATGAGTCGGTGCTTCAGCGAGGGACTCGGCGGCCTCAATCGCCATAGTGAGATAGCCCTGCATGATTCTTAGCGGTATATCCTCGTAGCCGCTGAACGCTGTATCCTGCATCCACGGCCAGCCGTGAGACTCCGCGAAATATTTTGCGTGCTGAACGGTGTTGTCATAGTTGAGATTTGTTACGGACGCTTCAGAGCCTAGAGCCTGAATATTTTTGAGGCGTTCTTTTGCTGTCCCAGCCGGCATGAAAACAACGCTTCCGAGTCCGAGCCTGCTGGCAGTCCATGCGATTCCCCTGCCGTGATTGCCGTCAGTCGCCGTAACAAACTTAATCCCGCGCATGTTCCTGTGAACGTCCTCCCGCGTGAGCCTCCCGAACGTAATATCACTCTCAGAGATTCCGAGCCTTTCCGCGATATAGTTGGCTATGCACCAGCTTCCGCCCAAGCACTTGAACGCGCTGAGTCCGAATCTGTAGCTCTCATCTTTGACGTGAAACGATCTGAGTCCGAGACTGTCCGCAAGATTCTGGAGACTGACCAGCGGCGTAGGCTCATAGCCGGGTATTGTGGCGTGAAATGCCCGCACTTTTTCGGCGGCTCCTGGCGTGAACATCTCATCAAGCCTGCATGAATGGCTAATGCTCTTGAGGTGAACGAGATTTATATTTCCTGTCATGAAATTTCCCCCTTGTATGCGTTATAATAATATAATCCGCATAAATGAACATGGGAGGAATTACGGCTATGAAGTTCAGAATGATTCACGAGAATTACAATGTGCAAGACCTGAATCGCTCGCTTGACTTCTACAATAAGGCACTGGGACTCACAGAGAAGAGGCGCAAAACTGACCCGGAAGGCTCATACATCATTGTGTACATCGGCAATGATGAGTCAGATTTCGAGCTTGAATTAACTTGGCTCAGGGATCACCCGGAGAAATACGACATCGGCGAGGAGGAATTTCACCTTGCTTTCAGGGCTGACGATTTCGGCGCGGCGCACAAACTTCACAGCGAGATGGGCTGCATATGCTTTGAGAATCACGACATGGGAATATACTTCATTCAGGACCCGGATGGCTACTGGCTTGAAGTCCTGCCCCCCGACAGATAAAAGCGCGTCCCTCCGTGAAACAAAGCGGGGGGATTTTTCATGCGTCTACATAAGCAAAGCCCCTCCGGCGGATTAACCGAAGGGACTAATTGTAATCTAATGGTGCGGAGGGGGAGAATCGAACTCCCACAGCACTTAATTGGCCACAAGATCCTTAGTCTTGCGCGTCTACCAATTCCGCCACCCCCGCACTGAAAGGGTGAGGCATGACAGAGAGAAATTATACTATTTTTTTCCCCTATGTCAAATTATTGATACAGCGTGAAGAAATTTCTGATATGATTACGCAATCAGCAAAAAATTTCACGGACGGAGGAGTCATTATGACAAGGATAATTTTCGCGCTCGTTCTTTCTATTTTCGCGGCCTCATGCGCATTTGCCGGGGGGCTTGAGGTTCTGACGCTCGTTGAGACTCAGGGTCAGAGCGACATCGGGCTTTTAGTCGGAGCATCGGACTCACTGAAGGCGGAATACTTCCCTGACGGAAAAATGCCGAGTCAGATTTTGGCGTTCTGGGTCATGGCCGGGGACAATGGGATTCTCTTTGACGCGGGACTAAGGGCAGGCAACATTCCCGCGGAGCTGTCGACAAAAGGAATCGACACCGAAAACGTGAAGACGATTCTTCTCACGCACCTTCACGGGGATCATTTCGGCGGACTCGTGAACGCAGAAGGCAGAGCGACATTCCCGAATGCTGAAGTGTACGTGTCAAAGCCTGAGTATGATTACTGGGTCAATGAGCTGAAGAATGACGCAGTAATCTCCGCGCTGAAGCTGTACAGGGTGAAATGCTTTGCGTTCGGCGATGAGGTTGTGCCGGGAGTGAGGGCGATAGATACGGCGGGACATACGCCCGGCCATGTCTCATTTCTCGTTGAGTATGACGGCGGAAAAATCATAATTGCAGGAGACATTATGCACTTCCAGACGATTCAGCTTCCTCATCCTGAAGTCACAGTGAAGTATGACGTTGACCCGGTGAAGGCTGTGCAGTCAAGAAAATTCCTGCTTGATTATGCGGCGTGGAAGAAAATCCCGGTCGCGGGAATGCACATCATGCTTCCGGGGATTATCAGCGTAACGAAATCGGGCGATGGCTACGAAAAACAGTAAAGGCGGAAAATGGCAGTGATTGCGGAAATTCTGACACGGTGATATAAATATCAGGCTGTCAGAAATTATCACAGGAGGAATTTTTCCCATGAACAAAAAATTAACCGCTCTTGCAGTTTTTGCGGCAGTGATTCTTTCATGCGCGTGTGCTTTTGCCGACACATTCGAGGAAGTCATGAAGAGGGCCGAGACTGGAGACGCTCAATCACAGCTTGATATAGCGGTCGCATACTTTCAGGGCGGCGGCGTGAAGGAGAATCACGAGGAAGGCGCAAAATGGATGCTCAAAGCCGCAGAGAACGGACTCGCAAAGGCCCAGTTCGGAGCGGGGCTGATGTACGAGAACGGCGAGGGCGTAAAACAGAGTCATGAAGAGACCGCAAAATGGTACCTCAGAGCGGCGGAACAGGGATATGCCTAGGCTCAGTGCAACATAGGAGTCTGCTACACGTTAGGGCGCGGAGTCGAACAGGATCTTGACGCGGGATTCAAATGGCTGAACAAGGCCGCGGACCAGGGAGACGAAAACGCAAAGAAAGTTATCGGCAAAGAGCTTGAAATTCTCTGCCACAATGCCCGGAACGGAGACAAAGACGCTCAGAACGTCCTGACACATTTCGGTAAAACCTGGTAATCAGACAGCAGGAAAACATCAACCCCCCCTGTATGTATCACACCATATAGGGGGAAATTTTTACGCAAGGGAGCAATCATCACAATGAAATTCACCAAAATGCACGGCTGCGGAAATGATTACGTCTACGTAAACTGTTTCGAGGAAAAAATCAATGACCCTGCGAATCTGTCAGTCAAAATTTCAGACAGGCACAAAGGAATCGGCGCGGACGGTTTGATTCTCATTCTCCCGACACCGAACGCAGACGCTTTCATGCAGCTCTACAACTCTGACGGCTCATCTGACACAATGTGCGGGAACGGTATACGCTGTGTCGCAAAATATGTCTACGAACACGGCATAGTCCCCCCCGACAAAACGACTCTCACGATTGACACGCCTGTGGGAATGCGGACGCTCTATCTTTCTGTCGACGGCTCCGGGAAAGTCTCATCTGTCCGCGTGAATATGGGCAAAGGGAGCGCAACAACCCCTGTTCCTGATGATATTACTGTTCACGGAATGGGATTGAAGTTTGTCGGGATAAATGTCGGAAATGACCACGCTGTATATTTCACGGAGGACAATCCCGAAATCGCCGACATTCATTCATGGCCGGACTCAAAATTCGCGGCTGAGGGGGTATATTTCGAGACACACGAGAGATTTCCCAAGCGCATAAATTCCGAGTTCATCGACATAATTTCACGGAACGAAATCAACATGAGAGTGTTTGAGCGCGGATCGGGCGAGACAATGGCCTGCGGGACAGGAACAACTGCGAGCGTTTTCGCGGGAGTTGTTTCGGGGAAATTAGACCGTGATGTTCTCGTTCACCTGAGAGGCGGAGACCTGCATATTCACGTTGACGATGACAATACCTGCTGGATGACCGGCCCGGCTGTCGAGGTCTTTCACGGCGAGTATCAAGAGTAGCGCATAAGGAAAGCCCTCCCCGTTTATGAGGAAGGCTTTTTGCGTGTGAATATATATCTTTTCGTTTGTTGATGACTGTTACAGGTATACGCCGCGAAGCTCTACGATGTCTGATACCCTCTTTATCGCGGCCATGTATGCCGAACGCCTCATTGTTACTTTCTTTGCCTCTGCGAAATCCCAGACCTTGCAGAAATTATCCTTCATGAGCTTCACGAGCCTGTTGTTGTACTCTTCCTCAGTCCATGTGAACCCCTGCAAATTCTGCGCCCACTCAAAGTATGACCCTACAACGCCGCCCGCGTTCGCGAGGAAGTCCGGCACAAGAATCACGCCTTTGTCGGTGAGTATGTCTTCAGCTTCGGGAGTCGTGGGTGAGTTCGCGCCCTCGAAAACGTATTTTGCCTTCAGCTTGTCGGCCGTGTCCTGATTCAATACTCCCTGAGCCGCGCACGGGCAGAATATATCACAGTCAACCCCGATAATCTCATTGCCCGGAATCTTCTCGCAGCCTTCCTTCTCAAAGCCTGTGAGCTTTCTGCCTCTCTTGCCGGGATTCGTGTTAATGTACTCGAAAGCCTTTGCGACATTGATTCCGTTCGGGTTGTAGTATGCGCCGGTTGTGTCGCTGATTGCCACGATTTTGACTCCGGCCTCATTGAGGATTTTCGCCGCGTAGCTTCCCACGTTGCCGAACCCCTGAACGGCCGCCTTCACTTTTGACGGGTCAAGCCCCTTAATCCGCATAAGCTCAAACGCGCATGTTGCGAGTCCTCTCCCGGTCGCCTCAGTCCTGCCCGGCGCGCCCCAGTAGTCGATGGGCTTTCCCGTGAGCATGGCCGGCTCAAAGTGTCCCAGCATTTTGCAGATGGTATCCATGATCCAGACCATTTCTTGGCCGCCCGTATACATGTCAGGCGCGGGAACGTCCGACCACCTGCCGATGATGGGTGCGATTCTTGCTCCGTAAGTGCGCGACATTCTTTCTTTCTCGTTTCTTGACATGTTGGTGGGATCACAGCAAATTCCGCCCTTGCCCCCGCCGTAGGGAATCCCGGCCAATGAGCATTTCCACGTCATGAGCATTGCGAGGCCCTCGCATTCCTGCCCGCTTACGTCCATTGCGTAACGAATACCGCCCTTTGACGGCCCTAACGCTGTAGAGTGCTGAACCCTGAAGCCCTGAAACACTTTCACGCTACCGTCATCGAGCGTAACAGGCACAGAAACATCAACCCTTCTCTCCGGGTAGCTGAGGATCTGAATCAATCCCTCGCTGAGGTGCATTGCGTCCGCCGCCGCGTAAAAGTCATGAAGTGCCGTGTTGAGAATGAGATTGTTTGCTACTCTTCTGCCGTTTTCGTCTACCATCGTAACACCTTCAAAATATTCTGTATATTTCAAATTTTTACGGGCGGGAATTTTACAGGGAAATTTTTATTTTGTCAAATAGACTATATAATAGGCGGTGAGTTTTGCGCGTGTAACATTTGCTGAAGGCTTGAAATTTTTGACGGCTGGGAATGTTCACGGCTATGGAAAAAATATCATTTATACATTTCACACTAAGGAGATTTCCATCACAATGGCAGAAGAAATAAAGATTAACCGCGAGGCATTAATGACGCTGAAAAATGATATTGAGTGCAAGACGGGCTTCCGTTTCGTGAAAATTGAAGACGGAGTCGCAGTCAGCGAGCTTGATTTACAGGAGGATCACTTCAACCCCTACGGAATACCCTACGGAGGCGTGTTATTCACGATGGCGGATGACACAGCCGGAGTCGCTTTCATAAGCGCGGGCGGGTACGGTGTAACCATCAACGGACATGTAGACTACCTGAGAGGCTCACGGAACGCGCAGAAGCTAATCTGCACCGCCAAAGTCAGGAAGGCCGGAAAAAGAATATTCTACATTGACGCTGATATAGTGAATGAGAAGGGGGACGACCTTTGCCGATTCAAGTTCGTTTTCTTCAACTTTGAGCCGGACGAGGGAGCGAAATAATTACCCGGCAATTTCTGAATCCCCGCCGGATTTAGGTATCTTTGTCCGTGCCTCACGCCGCGGCTGTCATGATTTCGATAAACGCTTCGAGGCGCGTCTCAATCTGTCCTTTGTCGGACTGCGAAAAATCCGTGTCGAGTCTCAGATACGGTAGCCCTAATTCATTCTGCACGACTCCCGCCGTCGTGAATGCCTCAACCGCAAACGTGTGGCAGCCGTGAAGCACGATCTCAATTACTCCGTCAGCTTGGTATTCTTTTGCCGACTCGCGAATGTCGTCAAATCTTGCCTCGTTCGGTGTCATTACGGAGCAATTAATCTTCAGATAGCGTTCTGCGATTGCCCTGTAGGGGTCTTCTGCGTTCTCGTCTACCATAAACTTTTGGACGCGAGGGCCTGAGCATATATCCGCGCAGACATAATCAGCTCCGAGTTCCTCAAGCCGCTTTATGATTTTGTCGCGGACTCCTGCGTTCGGGCAGCCTGTGATTAATACGCGGGGACGTTTCGCGCCGTTGTCATTGCGGACTCGTGTCTTCATTTCGCGGGTAATGCCTTCAATTTTCGCTATCAAGTCATCATCCGTAAAGTGAAAATCTGCGCTCTCTGCTACTGTCGAAATCTCGTAGCCTGAAACGGGCGAGGGATTCTGCTTTGCGACCTCGTACAAGTCAACGATTGCACGGCGGAGTCTGTTGCGGTATCTTATTGCCTCCCGTAATTTTTCGTCAGTGATTGTTACTCCGAATAGCTCCTCAAGAAATCGGGCTGTCTTCCTCATTTCCTCAGTCCACATTTCAAGCGCGTATGCCTGAGTCCGGCTTTGCGGAAGGTTCAGAACGTGAACGGGCTTAATCTTGTTCATAAGCTCGTACATTTTCTTTTTCCCGTCGCAAGTTGTCTCGGCTATTATCGCGTCTGAGAAATAAAAGTACGGGCATTGATCCGTGAATGCCATTCCGTAGCTGGCTTTTATGAGCGGGCATATCGTTTTCGGCAGGACTGTCTCAGCCTCTGCGATTCCCTGCTCGGATTTCCCGCACAAACCTACGGAGATTGCTCCGGCGGCGTTGATGATTTCTACGGGAGTGTATGAGCAGAATGTTCCGATTACTTTTTTCCCGGACTCTTTTGCGCTGTAGAGTGCCATGAAAGATTTTTTGCGGGCATCGTTGAATGTCTCAAAATTTTTCGGAAGTGATAGCAATTTTATTCCCCCTCAATGTGAAAAGGACAGGAAGATTTTTCCTCCTGCCCTGAAAATTTCCGTGTGATTATTTCTTCATGAGTACTCCGTCCCAGACGCGGGCGAGTGTCTCTTCTGTGTCGTAATTCTTGTTGAGGATTCCGCAGGTCTTGTAGTCGTCAATGACTTTTCGGAGCGTCGCTTCTGTAGTCTCATCTGTTACTGAGTAATCAAGCGTGTTGTAGAATGCAAGCACCTTGTCAAATTTGCCAGATGCCCATTTGTTTTCGAGCATTAATTTTACGGCCTCCTCGCGGTTCGCCATTATCCATTTGCGGCAGTTCTCGTGAGCCTGTGTTAATTTCCGGGCGGTAATCGGGCTGTTCTCGACAATGTTTTTTGACACCGCGAATATACAGCAGGTCTCATTCTTGAAATCATCATCGAACGTAATCGAGCGGATAATTCTCAATGTCCCGTTCTCAAGAAATTTCTGTATGAACTGATCACTGAGTAACGCCGCGGCTACTTCCCCGTTCTGCATGGCAAGCACCGCCGCCCCTGAGTCTGTCGTCTTGAACTTCACGCCCCGCACAGGGTCAATACCATCACGTAGTAAGAATCTCATTGTGATGTTCGAGTCTGACCCGCCGATTGCCGTTGTGATGGCTATCGTTTTGCCGATTAAGTCTTTCGTTGTCTTGTAGGGTGAGTCGGCCAATACACACAGCGATTTGCAGCCCGTGTGCATTCCCGTCGTGAACTTCATCTGAACGCCGTTAGCCGCAGGCACAAGAAGAGTCGCGATATGTCCCCCGGCAATGTCAATCTTACCCGTTCCGAGAGCGTCGCCGAGTGTTACCGTGTCGCCCTGATAGCGCACTAACTCAACGTCAAGACCTTCCGCCGCGTAAAAGCCTTTCGCGTGAGTCAGGCCGAGAGTCCCTGTGCAGAGTCCGCCGTTGTAGCCGACTTTGATTTTCTTGCCGTAAGCAGGCTCCTTCTTCCACGCTTCAAGCTCCTCTTCAGGTGTCATAGCAAGCGCGCCCGTAACAACAAACAATACTGCAAAAATTCCCGCAATTAATCTCTTCATGCGGTTATACCTCCTTTGTATTTTTCTGCCCGAAATCGAGCATTCCCAACACTTTTTTCCGCCACTGCAAAAACTCATCGCTTGTCCTGACTCGCGGGTACGGCATATCATTTACCAGGTCAGCGCGGACTCTTCCCGGTCTCGGTGCCATCACAAGAATACGAGTCCCAAGATATATAGCCTCGTCAATGTCATGCGTTACCATCAGGACAATATGCTTTGAGGTCTGCCACAGGCGTAATATTTCGTCCTGCATATTCATTCGCGTGAATGCGTCCAAAGCTCCGAGCGGTTCGTCAAGCAAAAACACTTTGGGATTGTTTATCATCGTTCGGATTAATGCGAGCCTCTGAGCCATTCCGCCGGATAACTGGTGCGGGTAATCGTTCCTGAAATCAGCAAGCCCGGCCATCTCTAAGAGCCTTTCAGCCTCGGCCATGTATTGAGAGTCGCGCCTCCGTCCCTGCATACGCGCTGTAAAGTGCAGGTTCTCTTCAGCCGTAAGCCAGGGGAATAATGTAGGCTTCTGAAATACCATTCCGCGCCAGGTGTCAGTGCCTCTGATGATTTCGCCGTTGAGCGTGATTGTTCCTGCTGTCGGGAAAATGAGTCCGGCAATTAGGCGCATTATCGTTGATTTTCCGCACCCTGAAGGCCCGACAATAGACAGAAATTCGCCGTCATGCACCGAAAAATTTATGTCCTCAAGTGCCTGTGTAACGTCTTCTCCCTCAGTGCGTGCAAAACTTTTGTGGACGTGTGAAAGCTCAAGATGATTCATTCCGTCATACCCTCCTGCCAGCGCAACAGCCTGCGTTTTACGGCACTGAGTCCCCAGTTGACCGCGATAAATACGATACATAGCACGACAATGGCCGCGTACATTTTCCCGTACTGCGCCCAGCTCCTTTGCCATGAGACATACCAGCCGAGTCCCGACTCAACCCCGACCATCTCAGCCGTGATTAGCGTCAAACATGCCGTACTCATTCCCTGCGTGAGTCCCTGAAGGATATTCGGCACGGCGAAAGGGACTGCGACATTCAGCACAAGGCGAATCCGGCTCGCTCCGAGAGTTTTTGCCGCGTCATAATATGATTTGTCGATGTTGCGTATACCCGTCATTGTCGCGATAGTCAGGGAGTACCACACGCCCAGCGCAATAATGAACACCGCACCGCTGAATAACGTTGACGCAATCACCATGACGATCGGAATCCATGTAGGCGAGGGAATAGCTCCGACAAGTTTCATGAAAGGGGAAATCCAATAGTCCGCGTTCCTCGAACACCCGCAGGCGACTCCCGTAACAATTCCCAGAAACGCCCCCGAAAAATAGCCCGTGAATAACAGCTTGAGAGAATTTATTGTGCAGTCCAAAAGATAAGCCCGGTCATCAATAATTGCGTTCAAAATTTCGTCCGTCCACGTGAAATATGGCAGGACTAATTTCCCGGTCTTGAGCGTCATATAGTCATAGGCCGCCAATAACACAAATATAAATGCGTAGAACGGGGCTTTGTACCTGAGAACGAGAAATATTTTCTTGCTGAAGAATGACATCACGAAATACATTCCCGCAATCGCAATCAGAATCGCAAGGAAATATGTATATGTTGACGTTGATTTGTTGCCCTTCAGGTTCGGAATATAGAGATATTCAGCGAGTGCCAATAGTCCGAATATCACGGGCATGAAGCATATCACGTAATCCATAAATACACGCAGGGGCGTTTTCGGCCTGCTCTCAAGCTCGGCGAGTCTCTCCCGCGTCAAATGACTCAGGACATCAGCCCCGGAAGTTTTTTTGTGCATGTGAAAATTATTCTTAATGCAAAAATTTTATGTGTCTATGTGAATCCGCTGCCCTGAAAGTTTGCGGGAGGTTAATTTTTGACGGGTAAAATTTCAACGCAGCAGAATGCAACACGTGCATGATTATTTCTTCACGTAAACACCCTGTGCATTGAATTTTCTCCTTCCTGAAAAGATAGTGTGATGATACCGAATCCGCGATTATTCCGCAATAATGATAACGCTATTCCGTTGCCCATTTCCGCCAGCGTTTTAGCTCGTACTGCTTTATGTCGCCCGACTCAATCTCGGCTATAACATCATCAATCCGCCCTAACAATTTCTCTTTATGCTCCGGGATTTTGCCTTTGAGGGGGAAAATGTTTGTCTTGTGAGTCGCGTCCCATATCGCAGAAATTTCGAGTCGTGATAATAATTCGCGGCCTTCTTTGAATGCGTCAAGAGGGTGCATTCTGTGAAATTCGTGGGACTTTATGCGGTCAATCAGCTTTGCGCCTTTGAAGATTACGAGAGTTACAACGGTCAGCGAGAAAGGGTGCGACATGTTGAGGAGGCTTGCTGTTTCGCTGACGTGAGACTCGCTCATGCCATGACCGCCGAGTCCCAGCATGATATAGACGGAGTAATTCATTCCTGCGTCATCAAGAATATTCATAGCCCGGAGATTCTCGGCGCGTGTTATGCCCTTGTTCTGAAACGCTAAAACATCATCGCTCCCGGACTCGACACCGATACAGAGACGGTTATAGCCTGCCTCATGAAGCGCGTGAAGCTCTGCGGGAGATTTCCGGGTAACGTCATCAGCTCTTGAGAACGCCGAAATATATTCGCACTCCGGGAAATTTGAGCGTATCAATTCTGCAATGCGGAGTAATTTTTCGGTGCTTAGGACAAAAGGATTCCCCCCTGCAAGCAGAAAGCGTTTCGGATTCCGCCCCTCGTGAATTTTCTTGAGGCTCTCAACATGGCCGGAGATCTCATCAAAAGAAAGCTCCCGGAATTTTTTGCCCTGATTCAATTCGCAGTATAGGCACTTGTCGTAAGAGCAGCCGACAGTAACAGGAATCTGAACGGTATACGCCTCGGCCATCGGGACATAGTAATAATAGCCGTATTCGCGGTAAATATTTTGCTTGAGGCGGTTAATGTTCTGTATTCGCTCTGCGGTGTCGGTCATGATATGTATGATTTGTAGGCCGACGGGGTCATGAGTGAGTCGAGTTCTGCGGGGTTGTCGGGTGAAAATTCAGCGAGCCAGCCTTCTCCGTAGGGATCAATGTTGACTAGGCCGGGGGATTTCAGGATTTCGGGATTCACATGGGCAATTACGCCTGTTACGGGTGAATGAATTTCGCTGACTGACTTTGTGGCCTCGACTGTGCCGAAAGTTTTTCCGGCCATGACGTGAGTCCCTTCCGGGTAAATCTCAATGTGTACGATGTCGCCAAGTGATGACTGTGAATAGTCGTCAATGCCTGTGCGTATAACTCCGCCGAGATTTTGCGCCCATTCGTTTGAGCGGGTATAGAGTAATTTTTCGTCAATCTCTATCATGACTGCGCCTTCTTTTTTCGGGAATATGCAGGGAAATTACACTATAGGAATCAGAATGTCAACAGCCGCAAAACTTCACGGGGAAAATTTCTACATCCTCGAAACGCTAAAGGCCTTCACGCAAGCATTAGCCCCGATATTCGCGCCGTCCGTCCAATTCACCCCGTCAGCAGAAAAATAGCTCTCTTTCGGATTAACTTCTGCATTCTCGGAGTACCCTTTTACTTTTATTTCCGCAGGAACGTAACCGCCCGGCAAATTCAGGACAACGGAAAAATATTCTCCTTCCTTCAGCGTGAATCGTTCAGGCAAATTCACAGTATGATAGCCGGCGTATTCCTGAGTCCCTTTCACCGCAGCAATCATTTCCCCGTCAGAAGGACTCGCCGGAAATTTATCCCCGTGATGATACACATACGCTTCATACGCTGAATTGTTGTTGAGAGTGTAGAACGCGATTTCCCGGAGCGACTCGCTTTTTCCTGAGACCCAGAAGACGTTTGCACACCAGGAATATTTCACGGGCTTGCAGAATCCCAGCTCATCATAGCCGTAATGCCTCAGCCGGGAATTGTTACGCTCCACTATGAACGCCGTACCCCCTGAGTTATATTGCTCATAGGGCATCCAGAAATAGCCGCCCTCATTGCCGCGCATTGTTCCCCACGAGTTTTTGACGAGCCACGCCCCGTTTCTTTCAGGCTTAGGGGAAAAATTATCGCGGGAAAAATTATCGTCCCAGCCCGCAAGAAGAACATCATGATTCGTTGCTGTCCCGTGCGATTTGTTGAAGTACGTATAATGCCCTCCGCGCCTGCTGTAGTTGTCGGGGTCGCTGTATATGCTGATGACTATTGCCCCGTGAGTCATGATGAGTGATTTCTTGTCGCTGTCGCTGAGAGTCCTTCCGCCTGAAAGAAAATATGCGTTCCTGAGCCTCATTGAACGCCGGAATTTTTCGGGGGCTTTGCGGGAAAGCTCGCGCCGTTTTGAGGCGGTTATTGTTGTCGAGTACGGCAGGAGTCTTTCGTCTGTCGGCCCTGACAGTCGGGACAATAACGCCACAGGCATGAACACGTTGCCTTCAAGCGAGAGAGTCCCGGACTTTATGCGCGATGTGAAGTTGCGACTCTTTATCGGGTCTCTGTAACTGTAGAAGGCTATGTGCATTTCGGAAAGGTCATGAGCTTTTCCGAGTCCCTGTGTCAGCCAGTTTGACTCCATTGCTCCAAGTGCCGCGAACGCCCAGCAGGGGCCGGGGATTCCCTGATTCTTTACGCTTGTTATCCGGCCATAGTCGCGCAGGTCATATCTTGACGGAAGAGCCTCGGCAGAAATTGCAGCGGTAAGCAGAAATGTTATCAGCACAAAAAATTTTTTCACGTATAATCAGCTCCATTCAACAGCAATATTCTACACTGAAGGAAGGTTTTTATTCTGCAATACAATTTTTACGGCTGGGAGAACTCCGGCCATGTTCACGCCATAAATCACGATTACCCCGGCATTCTCACTCCCTGCGACTTGTACGATGCCCTGCTTCACGTCTGGTGCGAATATTCCTGCACTCCGAGACTCCGCCATGAGTGGACAGCCGATAACCCGACATTAGGCCAGTGCGCTATAACATCATTCCTCGCACAGGACATTTTCGGCGGCCATGTTTACGGAGTCCCGCTTGAGGGCGGAAATTTTCACTGCTATAACGTTGTAGGGGATTATGCGTTTGATCTGACTAGTGAACAGTTTGACGGAGAGGCACTGAATTACGCGGGCAATCCTGAGCAGAGCAGGGAGACTCATTTTCTGCGGACGGAGAAGCGAGAACGCTACGAATATTTATGTGCTAGATTGAGGGAGTATTGCGGGAAATAGCGTACAGCGTCAGGAATCTTTGCGCCTGCTACGGGAAAAAGACAGTCCTGCGTGATTTGTCGCTCGATATTCCGCCGGGACTCGTCTCGCTAATCGGGCCTAACGGTTCGGGGAAGTCTACATTTCTGCGAGTTCTTGCGGGATTGATGGCGTATTCGGGGAATGTCATTCTTCATGATTCTGCACCTTGTGAGGCGTTACCCCTTTCGGCAAGCCGTGTCCTCCCTTGTGAGGCGTTACCCCTCTCGGCAAGCCGTGTCCCCCCTAACTTAGGGGGGATGTTGAGCGCAGTGAAACAGAGGGGTGATACATCAGAGGTCAGGAATATTCCCCGGCGTGAATTTGCGCGTAATGCTGCGTTCGTGATGAGCGGAAACAGTCTGAGGCCGTCATACCCTTTCAGCGTCCGCGAGATTATCGAGATGGGCAGGCTTCCCTACAGGGGGATTTTCTCACGGCTGACTCAGTCCGACATTGACGCGGTGAATCAGTCAGCAGAAATTTTAGGGATAACACATCTTCTTGAACGGGACATTATGACTCTCTCTGACGGTGAAAGGCAGCTTGCTTTTCTTGCGTGTTCACTGGCACAGAACACGGGAATAATTCTGCTTGACGAGCCTACGAGCGCACTTGACCCAGACAAGTCCGCAAAAGTTTTCGCGATTCTGAGGACTCTTGCTGACGGCGGAAGGAGTATCATTGCGGCGGTTCATGACATAAATTTGTCGCTGTCATATTCTGATTATTACATTGCGTTAAGGGATGGGGAATTAATTTCGCATGGCCGGAAAATTTCGGGTTCAGTCCTGAGAAAATTATACGGAACAGAATTTATACCCTACAACAACAAAGAAAGGAACGATTCAATGTGGCGCGCTTTGCCGTAACAATATTGATGATTATGATGATGATATGCCCGGCTGAGTCTGAAGCTCTGCGGGTGATTTCGCTTTATCCGGGGCATTCGGACAACATTTCAGCGATGGAGGGGAATTTGATTGCGCTGTCGGAAAATGATGATGATGATTTGCTGCCTGACTTGCCGCGAGTCTCTCTGCGTTCGGGGGCTGAAAGAATACTTGCGTTACGTCCTGACATTGTGATTACCCGGCCATTTGCCGAGCGTATCAACCCGAATATGTATGACGTTCTGAGGCGTTCGGGCGTGAAAGTAGTCAGCATTGACCCGCCGAAATGGGACGATTTCCCCGCATACCTGCTGACCCTCGCGGAGAGTCTCAATCTTGACCCCGTGAAAGGAATCGCCCGGCTAAATTCCGCGCTTGAGGGAATAGAGTCCCCGTCAGCAAAAAAAACCCGCGTGTTCTTGGAGGCAACATCAAGAGAGCTTCACACCTGCGCCCCGGACTCATGGCCTGCCAGACTCATAGCACTTGCGGGAGGCGTGAACATTGCCGCGGACGCTGTGCCATTGCGCGAGGGAAGCACCGTAGCCCCGTATGGCGTTGAGCGTGTTTTGAGGAAGGCGGAAAGCATTGACGTTTACATCATTCAGACGGGGGCAATGAATCCTGCGACTGTTCGAGATTTTCGGGGGCGTGAATGGGCGGGAGCGTTACGACATGCGAGAGTGTGCGAGATCCCCGAACGTTATATCAGCCGTCCTTCACTCTTGGGCCTCGAAAAGGGGATAAAAATCCTGCGTCAGATTTTCACGGAGGACTCGAAAAATGCCCGGTAAATTACAGCCTGATGTTTTGCGCTCGAATGTATTGGACTTTTCCGGGACGGTGAGAAGTGATTTGCTTGTGGGCGGTGGGATCGGCGAGGATGCCGCGTTAATCCGTGTGCCTGACGGGATACTAGTTGCGGCCTCAGACCCCGTAACAGGAGCAACACGCAACGCCGGGAAACTCCTCGTCCACATAAACGCGAACGATATAGCCTGCAAGGGCGGCGATCCTTCCTGGCTCATAGTAACCCTAATCGTACCCGACTCAATGGGCGCGGGATATGTTCATGACATTATGCGCGAGATTCACGAGACGTGCGCGGAAATGGGAATAGCCATCGCCGGAGGACATACGGAATTAACAGACCGTTACGCACAGCCGGTAATTTCGGGTACTATGCTGGGAATGACTCATCACGAACTCAGCGCAAAGAAGATTCACGGCGGTGATGTGATTCTTGTTACGGGGCATTGCGGACTCGAAGGAATGAGCATTGTTGCCCACGACAGGCCGGAACTGTTCGCCGGAATTTTCACGCCTGAAGAGATGACTGTCATACGCTTGTGGGGAAATGATTTCTCCGTCGTCAAGCCCGCAAAAATTCTCCGGGATTACGCTGTGTACATGCATGACCCTACAGAGGGCGGCCTCAATGGAGCGTTCTACGAAATGCAGGAGGGAAGCGGACTCGGAATTGAGATTTTCCGGGAGAATATCCCCGTGTCGCCCCTGACCCTGAGAGCCTCGCGGGAATTATGCTTTGACCCGTACAATCTCATATCATCGGGAATGCTTGCGGCTGTGATTCCTTCTGAGAGAGTCGAACAGGCACAGGCTGAATTAGAGTCAGCCGGAATAAATTCGGGGATTGCGGGAAGATTTGTTGACTGGGGAAAATTATCATTCAGCACAAACGAGGAGTTATGGAAAATTTTAGCTCTGCGCTGAGTCTGTGATAAAATCAACAATCATCATATAATTTGCAATTCAAGGGAGAAGTCTTTTCATGAAGCGTAATTTTGTCCGCGCTATTTTGGTTTTTGCGGCTGTAATTTTCGCGGCTGTTATTTCGGGGGGGTGCGGAGGTTCAAGCGGCGGCATTGTTACAATACCTGACAACCCTACAGAGCCGACACCGCAGACTTCAGCGCGTTATGTCCTTGCGGGAAGCCTCACGGAAGCGCGTTTTGACGGGAGCGACTTAACGCCATACCTCAGCGAGCGTATCACAGAGGCTTACGACACATCCGATATTGCCGGGCTGACAGGTGTAATCAACAGCCTGACCTCAAAGGATATGCTGTTTTTCGGGAATGCCGCGGAAACCTTGCCGGAGAATACCGGGGCCGCTGAGGTGCTGACCCTTCTGGCAAGCCTCGTGAGCGCGTATGAGAGGGGCGTTGCGATGGTCGCTGTTTACGCGGACGAAGCAAGCGTTAGGGCGATGGATGCCTTTGTGGGATTCTCGTTCGCCCGTCCTGACCCGAACGCGCCGTACCCGCTCTTTGAGCTTCTCGGAATAGCGCGCCGTCCGTTTGCTGACGGGATACCGCACGTTTTCACCTACGTGGCGAAATGCAGCGGCAACCATGAATATTACAGCGGCATGATCTCAAACGGCACGTCAGACGACTTTGGGCCGGGGCTTTCTGTTTCAGGCGGGCATAACGAGGAGCTGTGCAGAAGCCGTGTGCAGGCGCTGTTCGACTGGCAGTCGGAGCTTGACGGAAAAATTGAAGAGATGAAAGCGGAAATCGAGTCGGAAGTCGCGGCGGCGGTTACGGTAATTGATGCCAAAGAGCTGGAAAGAAGGACACGTGAAGCCCTCTATCTCGTACAGGGAGTAACGACAGAATACGTGGATATAGAGTCAATGCCGTTTTCGCAGTACTACCGCCAGAACGTGTATGGCCGCGCTGACAAAGAAGGCGTGCTTATGGCCTCGCTTGATATGCTGCCGCAGAATCTTTCCGTCCAGCGCAAAACCAGCGCAAAGTATCAGGTAGTCAGCCTTCACTCGTTCGAAAACCATAACGACTATTACATAGTCAAAGCCTGGGTCGATACAGAGCCGACGCTGGGAAGATACGATGACATGTCCCTTCTTTCGGGCTTCACCAAGTCGCTTGCCCTGTACATGTGGCCGGGCGTGAAAGCAGAACGCCTTGAGTTTTACGACCCTGACAAGACACTTGAAGGCGAATTCTCGTATTATGGACACAGAAAGTGGAGCATTAACAACGGCCTCAGCGTTACTCATAAGCCACAAAATACTTGGGCAGGCCAGAACAATACCGGGCGCTGGATAATGTATGTAGGAAAACGCAGCGGGATACAACTAGGATACACGTACTCTGAGAAGCTGACTTACAGTTCCGACTCACAGGAGTCGTCCAATGGGGATTATAAGATTACCCCTATGCCTTACACAGACAGCGGGACACGTGTCGCGAAATGGAATACCACGGCTGACTGGCCCGGCTACACCAGCGGGGATTACACGCTCTCAAGAGCGTCAGGCACCAGACTGTCGTTCGGGGCAGAGGCTATTTTCCGGGCACTTCCTGCTGAGAGGGACTCGTTTGAGATCTATGCGAAAGCCGGATGGGGAGACGGGATCGCGTTTGACCGCGGCGGCAAGCATTACCAGTTTGAGTCGGCTGTGGACGGGGCAGTTGTCAAGCCGAATTTCCTGCGCCCTCTGTACACGGCTGTAGTTACGGTGAATGATAATGGTTACGTGGCATCGGAAGACTGCTACGCATTCGAGGCGAAACTGATGACAGAAGCAGCCTGGACAGCAGAAAGCGACTCAGACTGGCTTTCAGTGTCCACGAAATCAGGCGGCGAGGGGAGCAGCAGCCTGTATTACACAGCCAGGAAGAATAACACCGGCGAGGAGCGCACAGGGACAATAACGGTCAAGTCAGGCGTAGACGAGGTATATATCACGTACACGCAGAAGGCGCAGGCACAGTAAGACGCTCTGAGCTTCCGCGCTGATACAGTGAAAATATTGCGGCCGGGGATTTTGATTCTCTGGCCGCGGTTTTTTTTGCTGGCAAACGGATATAATATACAGGTTTAATCCCAATAAATTACGAAGGGAACGTGCAAAAGTTTAATGGCAAGAATATTCAACAATGAATGGCAGAGGACGAAACTTTGCGGGACATTCACGGAAGATGACGCAGGGAAGGAAGTCCGCGCAAATGGCTGGGTGCGTGCAAGGCGCGACCTCGGCGGAATAATCTTCATTGAGGTGTGGGACTGGACCGGGCCGATTCAGGTAGTGTTCAACCCTGAAGCCGGAGAGATTCACGACATGGCCGGGAGACTCCGCAACGAGTACTGCATAGCGGTCAAAGGGAAAATGCGTATACGTCCCGAAGGCACCGACAATCCCGAACTGAAGACAGGAAATATTGAGATTGTAGCGTCAGATTTGCTTGTGATGTCGAAAGCAAAACCCCTCCCGTTTGAAGTAGGCGACGAAACAGAAACAGTTGACGAGAACATACGCCTGAAATATCGCTATCTTGACATGCGCCGTGAAAAAATGCAGTTCAACATGAGGACACGCGCAAAGATTAACTCATTCACGCGGCGTTATCTTGAGGAGCGGAATTTTGTCGAGCTTGAGACTCCCATGCTGACGAAGGCAACCCCGGAGGGCGCGAGGGATTATCTTGTTCCTTCACGTGTCAATCAGGGCTGCTTCTACGCACTTCCGCAGAGTCCTCAGCTCTTCAAGCAGATACTAATGATTTCCGGGTTCGACAGGTATTATCAGATTGCGCGGTGCTTCCGTGATGAGGATTTGCGCGCAGACCGCCAGCCGGAATTTACGCAGGTTGACATAGAGATGAGCTACATTGTTGAGGACGATATTATGTCGCTCATTGAGGGCTACATGAAGGGACTCTTTAAGGAGATTCGCGGCGTTGACATTCCGACTCCGTTCATGAGAATGTCATACTGGGACGCGATGGACAAATACGGCAGCGACAAGCCGGATTTGAGGGTGAAACTTGAGCTTTGCGACTTGGCGGACGCATTCAGGGACTCAGGGTTTGAGCCATTCCGCAGAATTTTGGAGAACGGCGGAGTTGTTCGGGGACTCAGGCTTCCGGGGGGAGCGTCATTATCACGCAAAGAAATTCTTGACCTCGAAGCCCGCGCAATAAAGCTCGGCACATCGGGACTCGCAAATTTCCTCTACAAGGACGGCGGACTAAAAGGCCCTCTCGTGAAATTCCTGAAGCCGGAAGATTTAGAGAAGGTTAAAGAACTCGGAGCAATGCAGCCCGATGACGCGCTATTTATCGTGGCTCATGCCTCACGCGCTAAAGCCTGCGAGATTCTCGGAACGTTGCGGCTTGAGTTAGGGAAGAAACGCGCTGACCTTTTCGACGACTCGCCGGACAACTGGCGGTTCTTGTGGGTAACAAAATTCCCGCTGTTTGAGTGGAACGCTGACGAAAAACGCTGGGAGGCTATGCATCATCCGTTCACGTCCCCTGCGCTTGACAATGATACGCCGTTTGACGAAGATCCCGCGAACGCATTAGCCCGGGCGTATGACTGCGTACTCAACGGCAACGAGGTCGGCGGAGGCTCAATCAGGATTCATGACCCTGATGTTCAGGCGAGACTCTTCAAGTGTCTTGGGATTACTCCTGAAGCGGCCAAGCGGAGATTCGGGTTCTTCCTTGACGCATTGTCATACGGGACTCCTCCTCACGGGGGGCTTGCTCTCGGTGTTGACAGGCTCGTGATGTTACTTTGCGGAGGAAACTCAATCCGCGATGTTATGGCGTTCCCTAAGACGCAGAAAGCTCAGTGCCTAATGTCAGGTGCGCCTGACGCTGTAGAGCAGGAAAGACTCGATGAACTTGCAATCAGCGTAGTGAAGGACGAGTAACAAAGGACAAAAAAATTCCCCCCGCCGAATTATGACAGGGGGATTAATTTTATTCCGGCTACTTGTTTGTTGCCTCGTCAACTGCCGCATTGAGGGCGCAAACCGCGCAGGCTTCTTTCGCGCTGTGGACGCTTCCGCATTTCGGGCAGGTTACCATGTCGCCCTCTGTGGCGTATAGCCTTATCCCGTGGCATTCGGGGCATTCGTAAATGTCAACGTGAACCCTGTCGGCCTTCAGAAATGAGCTTCCCATAGGATAGCCTTTCTCCCTGAGCTTTAATTCTTTCTTGCATGACGGGCAAATTTTTTCTGCCATCTCAATACATCACCTTCCGTTAATTTCCCGCAATTATATCACGTGTCCCTGCACTTAAATTTACGGGGATTTAATTTATGGCTTGCCGTGAAAATTTTTGTCCGCACAATTTCTACACGAATCGCAGAGGCTCTCCGGCGGAAAACGGGGAACTTTTTTTCTTAGTGTATAATTTCAGAAATTCATAACCTTACAGGGGGGAATAATTTTCATGAAACGTACACTGACATTTTCACTTGCTGTTGCGCTGGTATTAGTGGCCTCTGTTCTTTTCGCGGCGACAACAGAATACTTCTCGCGCCTTTCTTGCCTTGTGCCTACAGACTGGCGTTACTCAGAAAGCAGCGGCGGCTCCGTTTCTCTCTACAGCAACTACAACAGCAGCGAACGCATGTGGGTGGATGTCGGGAAAATCGGAAGCGGCGAGCTTCTCGAAGACATTGCGCGGGATTACTACAGCCAGGTGCAGGGCAGGGACTTTCAGAGAATCAGCGACTACTATTCATTCACCTATGACGGGAACGGCTATACGTGGTACGTTAGAGTCGCAGACAACCGCACACTTTCGGGGCTGACATCTACAACGTACTGCGTTTTCTCTTACACGTCAGCCACTGACCCAAGGGATGCCGTTGACGTTTTCGACTCGATTACTGTCAGAGGGGATTGGATGAACAGCGGCGGAGGCGGTTCAAGCGGGGGCTGTAACACCGGGCTGTTCTCTCTTTTGGGACTGCTGGCAGGACTCGCGCTTCTCAGAAAGAAATAGTGTTCTCAGGAATCACGAAACGAATCGCAGAGGCTCTCCGGGAAAAATCCGGAGGGCTTTTCTTTTTCCCGTTAAAGACAATCCCGCAAAGCACCGAAAAACTAAGTGAAATAAAAGCGTCATGGAATCTTTCAAGAAGGAGGAGCGTAATAATGATTGGCAGAATATCAGGGCAATACAGCGCGGAAGCCCTGCAAGGTAAAAAATCAAGGCGCAGTGTGTCATACAACAGCGGATCTTTCACGGAGACCGACAACGCTAATATAAGCTCGTTCGGCTCACTTCTGGCAAAAGTCAACGCCGAGATAAAGAATATTCCCGATGTCCGCGAAGACGTAGTAGCAGACTTCAAATCACGCATTGAGTCGGGAACTTACAATCCCCCGCTCGACAAGCTGGCTAATGTTCTCTACATGGCCGGAATGCTTGAAGCCGCAGAAGAGTAAACGCTATGCGCCCTGACGCTGAAGAGCTTATTGACGCGGTGTTAGATGAGGCAGACTGCATTGACGATCTTATAGAGGCAGTCCGGGAACAGCGCGAGGCCATGCGCCGCCGTGATACTGAGACAGTGAACGCCCTTATGGATGAGACCCGCGATTTGTCGTTCGAGGCACAGTCCCAAGAGAAACAGCGCGATGACATAGCAAGGAGATTCGCGGAAAAATATTCCTGCGGGACATCGGCCAGTTCTTTGGTGTCAGTTATGGATAAAGACGAACAGGAAGAATTTAACGGGGCTGTGGACAGATTAACGCAGTCCGTTTTTGTGTTGAAGTCTGAAATGATGATATTAACCGGCCTTATTGACCAGCACGAACAATATACGTCAATGCTCCTCTCAGAATGGCGCAGGCTTAACGGTGATATAGTGTCGCAGTCTGGTTCGGCTGATTTCAGGGGGTAATATAACATGAGCAGCACTTTCGGAGGAATGGAACTAGGCAGGAGCGCGCTAAACGCTTTTAGGCTGGGTATGCAGACGGTCGGACATAATATCTCAAATATGAACACCGAGGGCTATTCCCGCCAGCGAGTAAATTACGCGACTGTAACGCCTGAGAATATATACGGTGTCGGCCAAGTCGGGCAGGGCATGACCATTACGAGTATTGAGAGGATACGCGATGAGTTTCTCGATTTCCAGTTCCGCGACAATCAGTCGACATTAGGCTACTGGGAGAAGATTAATGACCTCTACGACTCGATTCAGAATTATATCTCAGAGCCTAACTCATCAGGAATCCGCGCCGCTATGGATACATTTTTCACGGACTTGCAGACGTTGCAGGAGAAGCCCGAAGACACCGCAACCCGGCAGGCTCTCGTAACATCCGCTAACTCTATAGGCTCAATGCTCGGAAACCTCATAGACAGCTTCAACACGTACAATGAAAGCATAAATCTTGAAATTCAGCAGGCAGTTGATGACGCAAACGCAATGCTTCACGACATAGCCGCCCTCAACAGGGAAATTTACGAGGCAGAAGCCCTCAATCAGAACGCCAACGACCTACGGGACTCCCGCGATGTGTTAATCGATAAATTGTCCAAGATGATGGATATATCCTACAATGAGCCGAAAGAATACGACGGCGTGAAGGGTGAATTTTTCCTCTCTGTGAACGGCAAAGTTTTGGTGCAGGGTCAGAACGTTCGCGAGCTTAAAGCACACGCTTTCATGTGGGACAATCAGGTGTACTATGATGTTCAGGTCGCGGAGAATGAGTTTGACATAGTGCAGGATCCGAATATCGCTGAGGCATTAGCGACAGGCGCGGAGGGATCGTATCAGCTCACGGTTGACAGAATAGCCAACGGAGTCGAATGGACAGCAGGCGGGGGAAATGCTCACTGTCTCGAAACTTACGCGGTAAAGACATCAGAATTTGAGAACGGAATAATCCTGAACGATAACAGCGCGGATATACCGTATAAATTGCAGTTCCGTGTTCTTGACGCAGACAGCAAGCCGAGTGTATTAACCGTGAAAATCGACAAGGCCGCTTCAGGCTGGACTCTCCGCGCCGATAATGGCGGAACAACCGAGACACAGACAATTACAGGCGACATAACAGCGTCAAACCTCGCGCAGTTCATCAGCGACAAAGCAACGGCTCTTAACGTAGGACTCTCGGCAAAAGCTGACGGCAGCGCGATAATTTTTGAGGCTACAGCAACAGTTACAGCGACAAATGAAACATCCCCGCTTGAGCTGACAGACTACTCCGGCATGTTAGGCGCGCTGACTGAGGCAAAACGCGAGCTTCTCGCCGTAAACATGCGTACAGAACCTGCGACTCTCGATGACCCGCTGAACATTTCCGGCTCATTCCGCATTCAGGTCGGCACGCAGGGGACTCGCATAACGTCAAACAACTTCAGCGCGAACGCAGGAAAAGCCCTGAAGGAGGGCGAAATTCTCACGGCGATGAAAAGCGGAGACACTGACGCGGTGAGGAAGCATACATTCCGCATAGGCGTTTCAGGGGATTAGGTCGACATTTCAGCAACATGGAACGATTCAACAGGGAAATGGGTGCTTAGTTCAGACTTGGGCAACAACGTTACGGCGGGCAGTGCTCTAACGGTTGAAGACTTGACTAACTTTATATCAGCGACATTCACAAAGTCAAGAGACTCAGACAACCCCGCACTTTCAGGGATGAGAGTTACGGCGGGGAAATCATCATCAGGAGTCTACACTCAGTTTTACGTTGAGAGCAAAGACAATCACCTTGTATCAATTTCCGATGTTGAAGGGAATTTAGCGGCCTCAATGGGAATGGTGAACGACAGCCCGGTGATTACGATTGACGTAGAAAGCTCCGACAGCCTCAACACGATTCGCAACAAGATAAACGAGAAATATCAGGCCGAATTTGGACTCACAGAGCCGGAGCAGTGGGTTCACGCCTCAACGGACAACGGATATTTAGAGATTTCCGCGAATGTCGCAGGGGAAGCACAGCGCATTACGCTTATGGGAGCTGAAGACGGAAATATGCAGGTCTTGCGCCGTCTCGGTCTCACCCGTAATCAGGCAATCACAACGGACATCAAAGACTCGAACGGAAATTATATGACAAGTTTCCGGGAAGTCGCGTATATTCCTGAGTCGGGAGTCGCTGAGGATGCCTCGTTCAGCCTGAACGGAGTCCGCTGGCTTTCGTCCGACAACAAAATGAACATGGCAAGGAGAATCCCGGCCACATCGGGAAATGTCCGCGACCGCTACAAGGCCACAGAATTAACCGAAATCAACCCGGGTATGTGGCTCAACCTCAAGAACACAGGAACGACAACAATAAAAGTCCTCCATCACATAAAGGACGGCACAATCAAAGGACTTGAGGAAGCCCGCGATGAGATGATTCCCAACCTGAAATCGGAGCTTGATGAAATGGCTTACGGCCTCGCAAAAACTCTCAACGCTTATCAGTATTCAGGCTACGGGGTCGGCTCTGACTCAAACACAACGGGAGTCGCCTTCTTCAAGAGTCTTGCGTTCATGTCAGGAGCGGCGGAAAAACTCAGCGTAACAGACAAAGTATTTTATGACCCGTCATTAATCGGCGCGGCAATGGGCAGCAAGGACGAGAACGGACTCGCAGTCTCAGGAAAAACAGCAGGCACCGGCGACGGCTCCAACGCCTCAAGAATGGCCGGACTCAATTTCGCCAAAGTCCTCGAAAACGGCACAATGTCAGTATCAGGGATATATGACGCTATGCTCTCGCAGATTGGGACGGAGGCAGGACACGCAAAACTCATGTACACGACACAGGCCACAGTAGCGGATCAGATTGACTCACAGCGTCAGGCGTGTTCAGGCGTGAATCTCGATGAGGAATTGATGGACATCGTGATACTTAACCGGGCGTTCGGGGCTATGTCGAGATACATTACAACGATAGATGAGATGCTCAACACAATAATTAACGGGATGGGTCTTGTAGGCCGATAAATTCAGCAGAACCCGTTGACGAAATTTCACCCTCCTGAAGGAACGGGAGGGAATTTTTTTTATCACGCAAAGGAGATTTTCACAATGTACAGCCGATTGACGACATCAACAATGTACGGCAGCCTGATGGACTCATTGTCGCAGAGCCAGAGAAATTTACAGGATTTGCAGAGACAAATAGCCACCGGGAACAAATACACTAAACTTTCGGACAACCCCTCGGCGGTTTCGCGGTCATTGGGACTTCAGTCGGCCATGAGCGCAAACGATAAATATCAGTCCAACACAACAAACGGAATAACTATGCTCCGATATGCTCACTCGGCACTGAATAACGTTCTTGACGCGGCGCAGTCGATACGGAGTCTCATAATTCAGGCGGGCGACGGGGCATTGAGCGAGGAGCAGCTCAAAGACATATCACAGCAGATTGAAGCCAACAAAAGAGTCATGCTCGACAACCTGAACACGAAAATAGCGGGGCAGTATATTTTCGGCGGGACGGATTCAAGCACTCTTCCTTTTGCGGAAATGCCTGACGGAAGCATTCAGTATCAGGGGACGGACGAGAGAATACAATACGCGGTAAGTGAGGGGATATTAGGCGATGTTTCATTTGCGGGAAGCGATGTTGTGCCGGAGAATGAAGACTCGTACTTCATATGCTCGCATAAAGTTGGCCTCGACTGGACATGGCAGGGAAGGGAAGAAAAAGTACAAATCACCGTAGGAAACCGCACATTGTCCGTATTCATTCCTGAAGACTGGAACGATTCCGATTACGAGAAGACTAACAAATACACGGGCGACAGCACAAAACTTGTGAATTACTCCGACAAAAACGAGTACAGAGACCCGAAAGAGTCGGACGGGATTAGCCTTCAGGATCTGGCCGACATCGTGAACAGCTCGCTTGCGGATCAGGGCGCGGACATGCTGGTGAATGTGTATATCGAGCAAGACACAGAAGCCGGGACTCAGCAGTTGTTCATCAAGAGCAACACGGGAGAGAAAATCGGCATTACGGGGTGGCCTGATACTGACTATATGCCGATGGAAGCCGAAATCACTACGCTTGACATAGACATTAACGCGGTGAGACCCGGCACAGGCGAGACATCATTAATCAAAATCGCAACAGGCAACTATTCCCCGTCAACACTCACAGACGAACAAATAGAAGATATGACTGATGACGAACTCCTGAAAGAAGGCATTGTGAGAATCGGAAGCTCAGACACAATCGAGGACATTGCAGAGAAAATCAACTCTGTGAACGGAGTGTATGCCCGGACATCAGCGGACGGAAACAAGATAGTCATCACCGCCGAAAGAATCGGAGACCTTCCCGCAGACCGCCTCAGAATTGACGAGGCACAAGAAGCCCTGCATTACCCCCCGCTCACCATAAAGGCAGAAGGCAACGCCCGGAAAATATTTGACCTTCCCACAGACAGCAGCGGAAATTACACCGACAACATAATCACCGCAAAAACTGAGCCGCGAAAGCTGGATCACAGCCACATTGATGTCTTTGACTTTCTCGGAATGGAGACGGCCATGAAATCGCGCGAAATGGGAATGAATGACACCCTCACGGTTGAGTCGGGCGAGCAGCTTCACTGGCGCGTCATGAGCGGAGGCCACACGGTAGACGTAAAACTCAACGCCGGAACGTACACGCTTGAAGATATTGCGTCAAGGCTCAAGAATGCCGGGGCGGGATGGCTTGAAGTTTCCGTTAGCGAGGACGTTAAAGACGACTCCGGGCAGGGTACCCTCAACAACGAGGAGAAAACACAGCGGCTTGTGATTCGCGGCTTCAACGGGGAGCAGGTTATATTCCTCGACATGAACGGCAGCAATTACGCTGACAGGCTCGGACTCTCAACGGCTCTGCGGACTGACGCATACGACGACAAGAAGACTTCAGACACAAGCGACGACTATATAGGACGCGGCATGAAGTGCGTGAATTTCCCGTCAGCCCCCTGCGTTGATGATAATGTAGGGATTCCTTTGCGTGTTCAAATGAACTGCGGAATGTATTACGATGTCAACATAAAGAAGGCCGATGTTGTTGACCCTTCAACGGGATTCGTTGACCGCGATTTAGTCATGAAGTCGATTGCCGAACAGGTGAACGAAATCGAGGGCTATAGCGTCATGGGCTATGTTCAGCACGTTGACTCGGCCGGGAAAAATATTGACGGCTCATCATCGATATACTTCCTTTCGGGCGAGGCGTTTACGGTCGTTGACATGCCTTTTGACGATCCCGAATGGAACGACTATTCCGGGGGGCTTGCGGCTCAGATGGGCATTCATGGCGGCGTAACGTCAAACCTTCAGCAGACTACAGTACCAATGACAGACAGCGCAACATTCAGCGAGGCTTACGGGACATCATTCCGCGAGGGGACAATAAGATTCTCGAACCTCTCACACAGCGTAGAAATTGACGTAAGCGCAAGTGATACCGTGAAAGACGTTATGGATAGGCTCAGGACTCAGGCGGGCGACTGGCTATATGTCAGCTACTACGATCAGCACATGGGAAACACTCAGGACAGCGCGGCGAGAAATTCCGGAGATTACCCGTTAATCTCGGTGTCATCTGTTGACGGCTCTGCGGTGAATGTTCTTGACATAAAGGGGCATATAGCCGAGGACGCTCTCGGACTCTCAACGGGCATTCAGGGACGGCTCAATGAGGCCGGAACAGGGGCAGGGATTACGGCGGACTCTTTCACGTGGGACATCAGCAATCAGACTTTCCCGGCTGACACGCTGAATATCACTGTGGCGGGCTACACTCACACGATAGATTTGACGGCAATGCGCGATGTTACGGCGGATGACAAGATAAAGGCTGATGACCTCGTTCAGTTCATCAACGCAAGAATGCAGGATTATGACGTTCAGGCTGAAATCAACGATGACGGGGAATTAATGCTGTGGTCTCCTCGCGGGTATTCGGTTGAGATTGGCTTCATGGAGAAGAAAGAGACTGCCTCCGGGACTGTGGACTACACAAAAAACGGCATTGACTCAGTGATGATTGAGATTAACGGCACAACGTACGCCGCTGACTGGTCAGAAGCTACAGACGATGACAGCCGGAAAAACGCGGTAACAGCGGCATTTTCGGGAACGGGAATCACAGCGACAGTTGACGAGAGCAGCAAGACAATATCATTCACAGACTCTGACGGAAACACACTGAGCGCGGAAATTCTTTACCTCTCCGACAATACATCAGACTTCCTCAGCACAGGCACTTCAACACGGAGCTACTATCGCGGGGGCTATAACCTTGAGGGCAGCGCGTCAACAAGGGGAGTCGACTCAGGCTTCTACGACAGCGGAATCTACACTCAGAACGCCACAATCAGGAGCGGCGCGAACACAATGAAACAGAACGGCTTCGGCGTAATCAACGACATAATTTCGGCGGTCAACTCAGGAAACAGGGACGCTCTTTCGGACAAAATGCTTCCGAGAATTGACGCGTTCATCAGCAACATTCTATCAGTCATGGCGGAAGACGGAGCATTGCAGGCGCGCTACACGTACAACAATGAACGCCTCGTTACGGAGAATACCATCATGGATGAGCAGTATGATGACCTCGCGAAAATTGACCCGGCGGACGCAATTTCACAGCTCATGATTGCGGATTACATGTATCAGGCAAATTTAGCGGTCATTTCGAGAATGTTACAGCCGAGCCTGCTTGACTTCCTTCACTAGACGTTAATACGGCGGTCAGCGGGGCAAAATTCCTCACTGGCCGCTTTTTTTGTGCCTGACTATTTCGGAGTGGAAGAAGTAATTTACCACAACGGGCGGAGCGTCAAAAGGCCGCTTCATGCTGTCATCGTTTCGGAGATAGGGCAGATTGTTTTTACCGCAGTAATCCCGCATAACCTCGTCAAGATCGTACCAGTAAGATAAATTTTTCGCGGCGTAAATTTCCTGATACAGTTCGGAAAGCTCCGGGCGTTTCTCCCGAATCCAGTCCATAATAACACCCCTGTAATTCCCCCGCAGGTTCAAATTCTCAAGCCACACTAGATTACATTGATTCTTTGCCCGGTCAATTATCGCAGGAACGTCCGTTATTCCCGGGAATATCGGCGAAATGAAACACGTTGTGCGTATTCCTGAGTCGTGAAATATTTTCATGGCCGCTAATCTCCGCTCAATGCTCACCGCTTTGTCCATCTCAGAACGGAACGACTCATCAAGAGTGTTGATGCTCCATGAGACTCTAGACTCCGGGAATGTCCGTATCAGGTCTAAATCTCTCAGCACTAAATCTGATTTTGTCGCTATGCTGAGTCTTACGTCATGCCCCTGCAATTCCTGAAGGAGTCTGCGCGTACGGCAGTATTTCTCCTCGGCGGGCTGGTATGGGTCTGTTACTGACGACAGGAACACCTCATAGCCTGAATATTTTTCCGGGTATTTTATCTCCGGCCATGTCTTTATGTCGAGAAAGCCGCCCCATTCCTCCGGGTGATTCGTAAATCTCTTCATGAACGAGGCGTAACAATATTTGCAGGAATGCTCACAGCCTGTATACGGGTTTGCGGAATAATCCGAGACAGGGAGATTCGATTTCGTCAGCACGGATTTTGTCATCACTTCACGAATAATCATCGCAAATTTTTCACCCCTAGCATATTTCTATTGCTATGCAGGTTATGTTGTCGACTCCGCCGCGTTTTAGTGCCTCGTCCACAAGATAATTAACCCCGTCCGTTACTGTCCCGGATTCTTTCATGAGGGCGGAAATTTCGCGGTGAGTCAGCATTTCATTAAGGCCGTCAGTACTCAGCAATATTCGCCTGTTGTCGTCAAAAGAAAAAGACCCGTAAGAATCAGGAGCCGCCCCGAAACTGTCATACATCCCAAGAAAACGAGTCAGCCTGTGCCGCAGTGGACTCTTCTCCGCGTTACGGGGACTCATCATTCCCATTCTCACGCGATCTTCCGCCACCGTGTGATCGTCCGTGATACGTGTCAGGACTCCGCTGTTGTCCCGGTAGATTCTTGAGTCGCCGAGATTGTAGACGCTGAACGAGTCCGTCCCAAACACAACAAGACCGAGAGTCGCGCCCGTAATTATATGCTCACTGAGCATAATGTCCCGGAGTCGCCCGTGAACGTCAAAAGCGTACCTGCTGACAGCCTCATAGCCGCCCAAAATGATTTCCCCGCAATGCTCCGCGAGAGTCTCAGCCGAAACAAGCGAGGCAAGCTCCCCGCAGTCATGTCCGCCCATGCCGTCAAAAACAGCGAAAACGCACGGGATTTCAGCAACACCGCTCAGGAAAAACGGCCTGCCATATTCTGAAGGGGTCATGTAGATTCCGCTGCAGAAAAAGTTATCTTCATTGTTCGTTCTGACTCTCCCAGTCTCGGAGCGCACCGCAAATTTCACGACTGTCATCACTAAACCGCCTCCGGGAATATAATATCATCATGGAAAAGTTAGACCGCTCATTTTACGCCCGCAATGCCTGCAATGTAGCTCATGACTTAATCGGGAAAATCCTCGTTCACGGACTCACATCGGGGGTTATTGTCGAGGCTGAAGCCTACAGAGGCCCGGAGGACAAAGCCGCACACAGTTACGCCGGAAAACGCACAGCACGAACGGAGATAATGTTTCACGAGGGCGGACTCGCGTATGTCTATCTCATCTACGGAATGTATCACTGCTTCAACGTTACAGCCAGCATACCGGGAAAACCTGAAGCCGTATTGATTCGCGCTCTTGAACCGCTTGACGGACTCCCGCTCATGATTCAGAGGCGGGGAATTTCTGACGCTCGCAATCTCTGCAACGGGCCGGGGAAATTATGTCAGGCAATGGGAATCACAACGGAGCATTACGGGATTGACCTTTGCGGGGATGAGATTTACATCACGGAGGGCAGAAATGATTTCAGGGTGATGACCTCAGAGCGGGTTAATATTGATTACGCAGAGGAATATAGAAATGTCTTATGGAGATATTTTGCGGAGGAAAGCAAGTTTGTATCAAGAGTGAAAGAAAACCGCCCGCAATTTCTCACGGACGGCAGTTAGTCGGCATTATTCCGGGTCTTTGCCCCAGAGTCCCTTCTTCTGTTCGCGTGCCTCGCGCTGAATGTGAACGAATATATTTGCGTACCGGGAATTTGGCTGTACCGTCATCAGTTGGGCATATCCGCCTTCAAGAAGTATTGCGTTGAACATGTATTTGCGGATTGCGGACTCGTCATCGAGCTGCTTTTCTGTCGGCTCCTTCAGCCAGACATATGCCAGCATTCTGTCGTACCTGTCGCGGACTCCTACATCGGTCTGAAGCCATACTGTTTTGCCGTCAAGCGACTCTTTCGTGAAGTTGCTTGCCTCTTTGCCGTAATACTGCACGGGTTTTGTAGGGTGGACTGTTTCGGGAGTGTCAACACCGAGCATTCTCACGCGCTCTTTGAGGTACTTGCTTCCGTCGTCAAAAAGGAACGTGATAATCATCGTGTCGCCGTCAACGACTCTTTCTACTTTGGCTTTGTAGACTGTGTTGCGGCGAATTTCGAGGCTTTCGAGGGCGTTCGGGCCTTTGTGGTAATGGTACTCGCCTGTTTCCTTGTCGTAATGCCCGCCGTTTTTGTCGAGCTTCCCCGGATGAGCTGAGGCCGTTAATGTCATGGCCAGCACGAGAATTGCAGAGAGTATGAATCTTAACTTACGCATGAATGAATCAATCCTTTCACAAAATGATAATGTCATAAATCACGCGGACAAAAAATAATGATAGCACAATCAAAATTACAGGCCGTACAGCTTTCGCCCCGCCTTTCTCGAAAAACTTTGCGCCGATATAGTTCCCCGCAATGCTGAAGACTCCCGCGATTATTCCGACAGGGAGAACCGCTTTACCGTTCACGAAATACACAGCGAGTGCCGCGATGTTTGTCGCAAGATTTATCGCCTTCGTTACGCCGTTAGCCCTCTGAACGCTGAGTCCCGCAAGCCCCGCCAGCAACAATAGCATGAACGTACCCGCGCCCGGGCCGTAGAAGCCATCATAGAAGCCCGTCCCAAGTGCAACAAGAGCGCAGATTATGTATGTACGTGAGGTGATTTCGTCAGCAGTATTCTTTTGTTCGCGCAATAAATCCTGACTCCTGAAAACATACCACGCTGTTACAGGAAGTATCACAAGCATAAGGATACGGAAGAAGTAATCACTGATGAGGAGGGCTGTTTTTGCGCCGAGTGAAGATCCGATGAGGGCGAAAATTATTCCGACAGCAGAAAGTTTCAGGGGCATATATCCGTCGCGCATGAATTTCACGAAAGCCGTTAATGTTCCCATTGAGGAGCTAATTTTGTTCGTGGCAATGGCGAAATGAACAGGGAAGCCGGAAATCATGTAAGCCGGAAGCGTGATTAGACCTCCGCCCCCGCCGATAGCGTCAACGACTCCGCCTATGAATATTAACGGGCAAATGATGAGGAGCTGCGATAATGTCCACTCCATTTAGCACCCGCCTATGTCCGAACGGTAACGCATTCCCTCAAAAGAAATTTTGCTGACGGCCTCATACGCTTTTGACCGCGCCGACTCCGCGTCATCACTTACGGCAGTAACAGCGAGGACTCTCCCGCCTGACGTGAGGATTTTCCCGCCCTCTGATTTTGTGCCTGCGTGGAAGATTTCGACCCCGGCCATGTCTCCTGCGTCCCCGAAATCAATCGGGTAACCCGTGAGATATGACCCGGGATAGCCCGATGACGCGCACACAACACAGCATGAAGCACCGTCCCGGAATTTCACCGGGCAATCTGCGAGTCTCTCATCACGTACAGCCATCATGACATCAAGAAGATCCGACTCCATGAGGGGCAGTACGGCTTCTGCTTCTGGGTCTCCGAATCGGCAATTGTACTCGATAACTTTCGGGCCGTCAGCCGTCAGCATTAATCCGAAATACAAGCACCCTTTGAATGTCCGCCCCTCTTTGTTCATTGCGTCAATCGTGGGAAGAAATATCGTCCTCATGCATTCGTCAGCAATTTCAGGAGTGTAATACGGGTTCGGGGCAATTACTCCCATTCCGCCGGTGTTAGGGCCTTTGTTGCCGTCATAGGCGCGTTTGTGATCCATTGATGAGACCATCGGGACAATCGTATGTCCGTCCGTGAACGCAAGCACCGTAACTTCATGGCCGGATAAGCATTCCTCAATCAGGATTCTTTCACCGCTCGCGCCGAAAGATTTATCCTTCATGCACGAGATTATAGCGTCCTTTGCCTGCTGGAAATTTTCTGCGACAGTAACGCCCTTGCCTTTTGCGAGTCCGTCAGCCTTAATGACGATGGGACAATCTGACAATGCCGCGTGTGATAGTGCCTTGTCGATGTCGTCAAAAATCTTGTAGCCTGCTGTCGGAATGTGGTACTTTGTCATTAACTCTTTGGCGAAAATCTTGCTGCTCTCGATTATGGCGGCATTCTTTGTCGGGCCGAAACATTTAACGCCCGCTTCAGCCTCTAATCTGTCGACAGCACCGAGCGCGAGAGGGTCATCAGGTGCTACGATGGCGAAATCGACAGGGTGAGTCTTTGCGAATGAGATTATGCCGTCAATGTCTTCTGCTGAAATTTTGACGCATTCGGCAAGCTGGGATATTCCGCCGTTGCCGGGGAGCGCGTAAATCTTGCTGACTTTGGGATTCTTTGCGATGAGTTTTGCGATTGCGTGTTCGCGTCCGCCTCCGCCGATTATTAGTATGTTCATTTTGTGCCTGCTTTCTTGATTTTGCCGTAAGTTTTTCGGGCTTCTTCCTGCGCTAGTTTTATCTGCTGCGGTGAAAGTTTTTCCGTCAGCCTCAGAATATAATCCTGATGGAGCGCAGTAATGTTGAATCCGCAAAGCCGTGCGACCTCGAACCAGTAATAAGCCTTCAGGGGATTCTCTTCTGCCTTGTTGTAGAGGACAGCTAGATGATACTGCGCGTTAGGGTGTCCCTGCTCTGCGGCTTTCGTGTACCAGTAAATTGACTTCCAGGGATCTTTGTCGACTCCGTTCCCGCTCTCGTAATATGCTCCCATTGTGTTTTGGGCTTTAGGGTCTCCGCTTTCGGCTTTGTCGGCGGTCTTGAGCTGGCCTGCGGTTAATTTCGCGCGTTCTTGCGGAGTCAGTCCGTATTTCTTGCCGTCATGTATATTATTCGTGTCTTTGAGGCTGTATTCTGTTTCGCTGCCGTCATTGCTGACTGATGAATACGCTTCCTCCATCGGTATTTTTCCGTCTGTTACGAGCCTGCGAAAATATGCGCTCACTGCCTCATGAAGAACCTGCGAAACGTCAACGCCTAACACACCGCTTGCACGCAAAAGCATGTCCTGTAATTTCCCGTCAACCGTGATTTCCATCGTAATGTCAACTTCACTCATGACTTTATCCCCCTAATGATGGAACAATCTCCTGCCCGTCATTACCATCGCCATCCCGTAATCATCGCAAGCCTTAATCACTAAGTCATCGCGAATTGATCCTCCCGGCTGTGCAACAAACTTAACCCCGCTCATTTTCGCCCGCTCTATGCTGTCAGGGAACGGGAAAAATGCATCGCTCCCAAGACTCGCGCCCGCATTCTGTGCAATGAAGCTCCGTTTTTCGTCAGCACTCAGGAAATCACCGCCAAGCATTGAGGCTATAGCGTTGTCCCTCTCAGGCCGTCCCAAATCATCGCGGAACTCAAGCTCCAACACTTTCGGATGTTCACGGAGCAATCGCAAGTCAGCTTTATCACACGCAAGCCTCACACAGTGCAATCTTGACTGCTGACCCGCTCCGACTCCTAACGTCTGTCCGTCTTTCGTAACACATACTGAGTTTGACTGCGTATATTTCAGCGTGATTAGTGCGAGGGTCAAATCACGCCTTGCGGATTCGGGAATGTCTTTGCGGACTGTTACGGGCGAGTCATATTTCGCGGGGTCAATCACGGGAGCTGTGTTGCGTCCCTGCTCGAACGTTACGCCGAAAATGTCGCGGGTCTCTGTTGACTCAGGCTCATAATCGGGGTCAATCCTCACAACCGCATAGCCTCCTTTACGCTTGGACTTCAGAATTTCGAGGGCTTCCGGCGTGTAGGAGGGGGCTATGATTCCGTCTGAGACTTCATGTTTTATGAACATGGCGGTGATTTCGTCGCATTCGTCGCTCAACGCTATCCAGTCCCCGAATGATGACAATCTGTCGGTGCCTCTTGCGCGGGCATAAGCGCAGGCTAGGGGCGAGTCGTTAATGCTGAGATTTGAGTCGACAAAAAATATTTTGCGCTCCGTGTCAGTGAGGGGGAGACCGATTGCGGCACCTGCGGGGCTGACGTGCTTGAAGGAGGCTGCTGACGGGAGATTGAGACTTGCTTTCAGTTCGCGGACTAGCTGCCACGAGTTTAGAGCGTCAAGAAAGTTGATATATCCCGGCCTGCCGTTTAGGACTTCAAGCGGGAGATTTCCGCCGTCCCTCATGAAGATTCTTGCGGGAATCTGGTTCGGGTTCGTTCCGTATTTCAGCGCGTATTCTTTCATTGTGTTTCACTCCTTGCTGTAAATTTGTTACTCTTCCATGCGAGTCCCACCTGTGAAAGGTGTAACCCCTCCCGGCCTCCCCTTGTCAGGGGCGGGGAAGCAAGTCCCACCTGAGAAGGGGGGATACAGGGGGGTATGTCTTTACCCTCTTTGTGTGTTGAATAGTTTGTCCGTGTACGTCTCACCGTCATAATATCTCATGTAAAGCGCAACCCTGTAATCCTCTCCGAGTTCGTCCCACAATGAGTCCGCAAAGTGATTCATGTCATCGGGGATATTCACTTCCCGCGGCTCCCCCTCGAATGATGGCAGAATCCCTCCGGGCATTACGTCATGATTGTACGTGTGAATGAGACGGCCTTTTCCCGGCGTGTATTCATACTCGTAGAAATATTTTCCGGCGCGTTTCAGTATGCTCATCTTGTGGCCTAAAGGTGTCATTATTGCGCTGATTCGGGGCGTGTAGTGCGGTGCGTCAGGCTCATATTCACGAGTCCTCAACGCCTCCTCGAATGTTCCGCCGTTCTTGAGCGCGTCATAAATTGTGTCGGTCTGGTCTCCGTTCGTGATGATGAGATTGTCGCCGATTGTCCGCAGGGGCGAGTACAGAATCAATGACGGGTCAAAATTCTTGTCGTCCCTCGTCAACTTTATGATGAGATTGTCGCCGGAACGCTCAAAGATTCGCGCCTTACTTGAAATGCTCCGTCCCATAATGAAATACGCGAGTGCCTTCCCGCCTGAAGGAGTCATCCCCGTGATTATTCCCCGGCCTGCATATTTCTGTTGACGCGGGAAAATTTTCGGCTCAATCTTCCGGCAAACGCTCTCGACCGCACGAGGCAGTATCACCCACTCGCAGCACTCCATGACTCTGCGCTGTAGACTCTCCGGCGTATCGTTCGGCAGAATGTCTATTGCTTTCTGCGCGATAATCTCTCCTCCGTCGGGGATCTCGTTGACGTAATGCACAGTCGCACCCGTAACTTTCACGCCCGACTTCAAGACAGCCTCATGAACTTTCAGGCCGTAATACCCTTTTCCGCAGAATGACGGAATCAACGACGGGTGAATGTTCACGACTGGGACTCTCACGCGGTCAAGAAATTCTTTCGTCAGAATCTTCATGTACCCCGCAAGAACTATCAGCCCCGGCCTTACTGTCTCAAGCACAGAAATTATTTCAGCCTCACTTTTTGCGACACTTGACGGAATATCGGCCCTCTCAGCGCGTTTCAGGGCATAAGCATTCTCACAGCTCGAAATCACATGAACAATTTTTCCCGATGACAGCACCCCGTTGTTCTGAGCGTCAATTAACGCCTGAAGGTTTGTCCCTCCTCCTGACACTAACACAGCAATTTTCACCAAAGCAGCAAGCCTCCTTCAGCTTTCACAATTTCACCGGCAACACATGAGCCAGTAACAGACCTCAAAATTTCGTCAGCCTCATCACGCCCGGCAATAATCATCATTCCCGCGCCCATGTTGAAAACGTGATACATTTCCCCGCGGCTGATATTTCCCGTCCTCATTATCACGTCAAAAATCGGTGGGACTTTTATCGCGCTTGTGTCAATTTTTGCTGACAGACCTTCAGGAATTGCACGCGGGATATTTTCCCAGAAGCCTCCGCCCGTAATATGTGCTATAGATTTCACGCGGGGCATTATCGGCAATATGTCTTTGACGTAAATCCGTGTCGGTGTCAACAGTTCCTCGCCTAATGTCCGCCCAAGCTCGGCAATGTACGTATGAATGTCAGTGCCAGAGAAAACTTTGCGGACGAGTGAAAATCCGTTTGAGTGTACTCCCGATGACGGCAGCGCAATCACAACATCCCCGGCCATGACGTTATGAGGGTCAAGAATTTCATCACGTTCCACGACTCCCACGCAGAACCCCGCAATATCGTATTCATTCTCAGGATAGAAGCCGGGCATCTCTGCGGTCTCTCCGCCGATTAGCGCACAGCCGGACAGCACGCAGCCTTCAGCGACTCCCGAAACGATTTCAGCGACACGCTCAGGAATATTTTTGCCGACAGCTACATAGTCCAAGAAAAATAACGGCCTCGCTCCGCAGCAAAGCACATCATTCACGCACATCGCAACACAGTCAATACCGACCGTGTTATGTCTGTCCGTCATGAATGCTATCTTGAGCTTTGTCCCGACTCCGTCTGTCCCCGAAACAAGCACAGGATTCCGCATTCCCGCAGGAAGCACAAACATTCCGCCGAAACCGCCAAGCCCTCCGATTACGCCGGGTATCATCGTCCGTGCTACGTGTTCACGCATTAACCGCACTGCGTCATAACCCGCTTGGACATTCACGCCCGACTCCGCGTATTTAGCACTGACTGTATTTCGCTCTGATGTCATTGTCTTTTCTGTCAACCCTTTCTGCCATCTTCACGGCCTCATCATCAAGCCGGGCGGATAAATCATCATCATTAACAGCAAGAATCCTCCCCGCAAGCCACGCTGAATTTTCCCCTCCGTTAATCGCAACACAGGCCACAGGAATCCCCGGAGGCATTTGGGCTGTCGACAAAAGCGCGTCCATTCCGCCGAGGTCGTCAGACTTCACCGGGACTCCGATTACGGGGACTCGCGTATGAGCTGCAAGCACTCCCGCAAGAGCCGCAGACTTTCCCGCAATGGCGATGATTACGCCGATGTTATTGGCGCGGGCATTGAGGGCAAAATCGCGGGCTTTGTCCGGGGTTCTGTGGGCTGAAATCACGCGGACTTCATGAGGAATATTGAGACGGGTTAATACTGACACGCATTTTTCCGCAACGGGCAAATCTGAGTCAGAGCCGAGAATTACTGCTACATTCTTCATGACTGTGCGCCAACTTTCACGGTTGGAATCTTGCTGAGTTTTGAGAACGCCGACAGGGGCAGGGCGGGAGTCCCTTTGAGGTCTGTTGACTTTGGAGCTTCTGAGGCTGTCCTGTTCTCCTTCACGATAACGTCCCAAAGCTCTTTGCGCCAAATCTGCGTTGACTGCGGAGCGGTTATCCCTAATCTTACGACATCGCCGCGGACATCAATCACCATTATCTCAATGTCGGTGCCTATCTGTATGCTTTCGTTGACTTTTCTGCTTAACACTAACATTATTCACCGCCTCCAATCTGCGCGGAAGCCTTCATTTTTTCGCGGACATCTTCAGGGAATACCACATGCCTTATCGGGTACTCCTCATTGAGGGCGATAACCTGCACGGCTTTGTGCGTCTTGAGATTGATGATGATGGGAGCGCGTAAATTTGCGGTCATGTTCCACGGTGCTGACTGCGGAATCGATACGACTATGAGGAGGGCTAAATCTGCCGGGTTAGTGCCGCCGATTAATTTCAGTTCTTCCTCCGGGATTCGTGCATTGTAGTCGGGCTGAATTGCATCGGGCGAGGTTACCGGGAGTGCGAGTTCTGAGTCATCGAGGGACTGTAGCCACTTCACAGCGTTCTCATCACTGCCGACAAGAATCCAGCTGTGCATGTTCTCAAAAGCCGGTATACCCCGCGGGAATGTTAATACTTCCTCAGGGGAATAGGCGACTTCCCCGAATCGTTCGGTGTCAAATTTCATGAATGACATAATATCTTCTGCCTTTCACTGTTCAGGAATTTTTCGCGCATAATAATAGCATGTTGATTAGTCTGTATCATTGCTAAGTTTGCGAATTGTTGCTAAACTGACTTACTATTATGGAGCAGGATTTATTTGACTGGCTAAATTCTCATGCAAATACAAAGGGTACAGGGCTTCTTGTGGCTCCGTTGAATCCCGTGAAGCGTGATGATATTCCAGCTCCCGACGAAAAACTTATCCCGGAAAAAATAGATTTGCCCTCTGAGGATTCGCAGGAGGGTGAAATTTTTGTGCCTGAGTCGCCGACAGTCCCGGAAGAAATTTCAGCGCAGTATGAGAATGACACACAGCAGGATTTTCCCCGTAATGACTCGCACGGAGACTCCGCCGTCAATATTCCGCGATACGCAGGCAATATCACGCAGGAAGATTCGCCCGCTTACAGTCCGCAGAGTGAGAATGACATTCAGCCGGAAAATTTTGCTAACGATGCCCCGCCGTATGACCCCGCAGAATCACATGACAGCCCCCCCGAATATTACGCGCAGGACTCGCAGGACGACTCCGCAGGGTATTCACCGCAATACGACAGCGACTCACCCGGTGAAGAATTACTACACGATCACGACTGGCAGGAACGCGCAACAGGATTCACACTCAGTCTTGACGAACCCCCGCCGGAATTATGGACTCACATAAATGATGATGACCCTGAGCCGGATTACGAGCCTACAGACAGCTTGCAGGGAGCAGCCTATGTACAGATACACGGGCGGAATTTTACCGAGCGTTTGCACCACACATTGAAGCACAGAAAGGAGCGGGCGCAGTCCGAACAAGAGCCGGAAAAACCGAAGCACTACATGCAGAAGGCAATAATATTCTGCGGGTGTCTGCTTATGACATTGGGCTTCGCGGTTCTCGCACTGTGGTTTGTGTGGCGTGAGACTCCTGACGGAATGAAACGCCGGGCAGAGTCATTCATTGAGGCCGGGAATTTTGACGAGGCCGCCGAAATCTACAGGAGGGCGCATAGGCGTTACCCCGATATACCCGACTTCCTCGCGGGACTCTCCGAATCATCGCAGAAAGCCGGCCATGTTCAGACAGCAAAGACAGCCCATGACGAATATATACGCCTAACTTCACATGACAATCCCCTCGCAAAGCCTCAGACAGTAACAGAAATTCCCCGCAAGCCTGAGACTGAGACTCCCGCAAAGCCCGCCCCTGTGAGTCTGATTCTCATGGAGAAGCCCCTAACGTTTCAGGACTACTTGAACGAGGCTAATCACGCCTACAACATAGGGATGTACAACAGAGCGGTGATAAACTTTTTCCGGGCTATGGAGATTAACGGCAGGGATATTCGTCCGTACTTGGGTCTGTCAGCAAGCTACAGAATGAAGGGTATGTATTTCGACTCACAGCGGATACTTGACGAGGCGAGAAGGAAATTCGGAAGGAGTCCCGCTCTTGACATGGAGCTTCATTTTCTGCGGGAAGCCAAATAAACAGGGAGGGTAAAATCATCATGGTACACGACAACGTAATACGCGGAAATGAGATCGTCGGCAATGACATAGTGAAGGCACTCAAACGCAGGGGCTTCGGTGCTGAATATGTCGCAACGTCTGAAGAGGCACTGAAACGGGTACTCGAAATCATCCCGGAAGGCGCGACAGTCGGAATCCCCGGCACAATCACAGTCAGGGACATCGGAGCATTGGACGCGCTCAAAGCCCGCGGCAACACCGTCTACCAGCACTGGGGAAAAATGTCCAACGAGGAGCGCAGAGAAGCAAGATTCCGCGAGAACACCGCCGATGTTTTTCTGACAAGCGCAAACGCTGTAACAAGAGACGGCAGAATCATCAACATTGACGGAACCGGCAACAGAGTCGCAGGAATGGCATGGGGAAACGGACTCGTTCTTTTCGTGATAGGCATCAACAAACTTGCCTTTGACCTTGAGGACGGACTCAAGCGCGCAAAATCAGCCACAATTCCGAACGCAATCCGCCAGAATGTAGAGACAGCCTGCGTAAAGGCAGGGCATTGCGTCAACTGCTCCGCGGCAGGCGATGACGACTCTATGTGCCGGGCAATTCTCATCTTGGAGGAAGCTGTGAAGGGCAGAAAGTATCACGTGATTATAGTCGGCGAAAGTTTAGGCTACTAGCAGTAATTTTCAAGCCCTCCTGACAAAATCGGGAGGGTATTATTCTTTAGGAGGCTAATTATTATGGAGAACAGAGACAAAATAGTAATATTGCTTGCGGGAGGAAGAATCGTACAGCGTCAGGACGGCCAAGAATTAACAGACGAGGAACTATACGCGCTATTGCCTGATGACGTGAAAAGCTATGTAGTGTTTCAGAAATGGAGCTTTCAGCCGGTCAGCAATTACACTCTCAGGATGTGCGGAGAGTTAATCAGCATGGTAAATTCATTCGTACATGACGAGGGCGCAAGGGGGGTAGTTGTAACATGCGGCATTCCATTATTGGCGGAGCTGTCATATTTTGCCGACCTTGTGTGGAATCTGAATCCCCCGCTGATATTCACCGGGTCAATCTTCAACGCAGGGACTCCGGGCAGTGAGACAGGGACTCGCCTCCGTCAGTCAGTCCGGGCGGCATTGTCGGGTTCATGCACGGGAAAAGGCGCGCTAATCTGCATTCAGGACGCTATATATGCTCCCGCTGATGTCCTGAGAATCTCGAATTTCAACCGGGCAGGGCTTCTTGCGTTTCCTGAGTCGCCGTTAGGAGTCTTCAGCCAGCCTTCCGGGAATTTTATCTCACTGCGATTCCCCCGCCACAGGTACGTACAGAACATGCAGAAACCTTTAGCCCGGAACATTCCCATAATCACAGCTTCATTAGGGGACGGAGATGTTATTCTGCGGGCGTTGCTTGACAAACGTTTTGAGGAGCTTGACGGCCTTGTGATTTCGGGGTTAGGGGACGGAGATGTGCCAAGCTCGTGGGTTCCTATGCTGCGGAAATTATTGCGTGCTGATATTCCTATAGTGCTTACATCGAGATACCCGGACGGAATTGTTCAGGCAACGGAAAATTACGAGGGCAGTGCGTCTCAATTGCTTGAGATGGGACTCCTTAACGGCGGAATGTTATCACCCTATCAGGCGCGGATAAAGCTGGCTGTAGGAATGTCGGCGGGGCTTGAGGGTGCGTCATTGTCGGACTACATAGCGGGGAGGCAGTAACATGGCCGGAATAGTCGCGATAATAGGCCGTCCGAACGCGGGAAAATCGTCCCTCTTCAACCGTCTGACAGGCACAAAGGATGCCATTGTTGATGACATTCCCGGAGTCACGCGGGACAGATTATACGGTGAGTGCGAATACGGCGGGCGGAGCTTCTACGCTGTTGACACGGGCGGGATTTTCGGGGAAGACTCAGACTTCAGCGCGGGGATAAAGTCTCACGTTGAGTCGGCTGTGAGGGAGTGCGACGCGGTTATATTTCTTGTTGACGGGAAAGCGGGCGTTACAGGCTCGGATGAGGAAATAGCAGACTTCATACGGCGTTCAGGGAACAAGCCCGTTATTGTCGCGGTGAATAAGCTAGATGACCCGAAACATGACGACTCCGCAAATGACGCATATACATTAGGGTTTGAGACTGTGATTCCGATTAGCGCGGTGCATAAGCGGGGGCTTTATGAGCTTCTTGACGCTGTAATTGATGTTCTGCCTGCTGATGAAAATGATGATGATGATGACTCAGACGAGATAAAAATAGTAATAGCGGGAAAACCTAACGTAGGAAAATCGTCCCTCCTCAACAAAATTATTGATGATGAACGCTCATTAGTGAGTCCTATAGCCGGGACAACGCGAGACCCTGTAGACACACGCGCCGAAATTGGCGGGCAGAAGTTCCGAATCGTAGACACAGCCGGGTTAAGGCGGCGGGCGAAATTTGACGGGGATTTAGAGTATTACTCATTTGTGCGGACACTGGCAGCGGTTGACCGTTCTGACGTGGCATTATTGCTGATGGACGCGCAAGACCCATGCACGGATCAGGACAAGAGAATCGCCGGGCATGTCGCCGGAAAAGGCAAGGGGATAATTATTGTCGTCAACAAATGGGACTTGATGAGCGGTGAAAAGAAAGCGGACGAAATCACGAGAAAGATACGCGACGAAATGCCGTTCCTGAGCTACGCGCCTATAATATTCTCGTCAGCCCTAAGCGGGCGGGGAGTCGGGAAAATCCTGCAGTCAGCAATTACCGTAAGCAAAAACCGAAAGAAGCACATTGCCACGAATCAGCTCAACAGATTAATGCGTGATGTTCTTGCGTTTGACCGTCTACCCTCAGACAGGAAGGGGCGAACGCTGAAGGTGTATTACTGCTCACAGGCTGAGGAAGTCCCGCCGACGTTTATATTTTTCGTGAATAATCCCGGACTCGTGAATACGGGCTTTGAGAATCACGTGAAGAATAAGATTCGAGAGCTTGAAGATTTTTCTGGGACTCCGATTAGGACTTTTTGGAGGGGTAAAGAATGATATATGACGATTTGGAGCTTATGCTTCCGCCGGAGCAAAGATGGGAGAATCTGACTCTCGCGAATGATTTTCTTTTCGGCAAAATTATGCGCGACCCTGAACTCTGTACGGAAATGATTCGCCGCATACTTCCTCATATGGATATAGGATAAAACTTCTTGCGGCGTTCGACGACGGAAGCGGGACATGCGTTTATCTTGACCGTGAAAATAATCTCTGCACTGTTTACGGTTCGCGGCCTCTGGTCTGCAATGTTGATGAGATGTATGAGGCTTTCTTCAGGGACAAGATGACGAGGGAGGAATTTTACGCGCTGAATTATGATGCGTGCGAAAAGCTGAAACATTGCCGGGAAAAATGAATGTGAGTGGAAAAATCCGGGGAGAAGGAAGACGGAAGGCCGGGTGATTAGTCCGTATGCCTTCCGTATGATGATGAGACTATTTTCCGGCGGCTAATTCCTGTCCCCGCTGAAGGGGCAGTCCGCAGGCTTTGGCGATTTCGTCGAGCGCGATTGTTCCCAGCCTGATACAATTCCGCGCTATTCTTTCGCTTTGATGGCTATACCTAGTGCTTTGCCTCTGGCTTCACCTCTGGCTTCAACTTCCCGTTCCCAGTCATCAAGCACTCCCACTTCTTTCACCTCTTCCCGAATAAACGAGGCTATTTCCCCGCGGCTAATTCCTGTACCCGCTGAAGGGGCAATCCACAGGCTTTTGCGATTTCGTCAAGCGCGATTGTTCCCAGCCTGACAAGATTCTGCGCTATGCTCTCGCTTTGTATGGCTATGCCTAGTGCTTTGCCTCTGGCTTCACCTCTGGCTTCAACTTCCCGCTCCCAGTCATCAAGCACTCCCACTTCTTTCACCCCCTTCATTTCTCCGGCCTTGTCCGCAAAAACAGGGTCAAACATATCTTCCGGCCTCACGCAGTGGAAATCATGCATCAGCCTTCCGAGTTCCGTTGAAATATCCTGACATGACCCGTTCACGTACACAATGTGCGAGCCGTCCCCGAATGGCTTTCCCGATTTCCTGATTATGCGGTCAATGAGGTATATCGGCTCGCCGCTGCCTAAAACATCCTTTTCCGTGATGAATATTACTATGCTTTTGCGCGTCTTCAGGACGGAATAAGGTTCGCCCGGCTTCAGGATATTCACATCAAGCATTGCGCTGTTGTATCTCGCCCGCTGAGGACTTGCCCCGGATGAATCATTCTGAATTTCCGCGTCAATCTGCGTCCCGTTCTTTTCACGCGCCCAAATATCGAGTCTCACAGACCGCGAATTATCCCCGGCCGTCAGAACATACTGCACTTTCACCGACTCAACAACAATATCCGGCCTGTTCAGAATCACGCGGAGCATTCTTTCAGCGCAGGGAATATTGTCACGGAAAAACAGACGCATGAAGAAATCATCCATCAGCGTCAATTCTTGAAGTGCCGCTAATTTTTCCTCGTTCGTAATCATGGCCGCGTTATCTCGGAGCGGGCATCACGAAATCTTCAGACTCTCCCGCCAATATCGGCAGGCTTATCATTATGTCCTTGCTACAGCCGATGACAATTTTCCGCGTTATCGTGCTGACTGTCTCGCCGTCCCCGTCAAGAATTTCCGCTTTAAGCTCGAACTCAGGCCCGACAACTTTCCGCATGTCTCTGTCTCTTGGCGTAAGTTCGGCAATTTCACCGCCGTTGAGACTCACGTTGACCTGCTCCAATGCGTTATAGCCGTTCACGGTCTTGTTGTCGAGAAAGATTCTATGCTCCCTCCCGATGTAGAACAGCCAGAATCCCAGTGCGATTAGCCCCGCAACGACAATCAGCCGCTGATACCATCTCATCAGGAAACGGAAGAACGACAGCCCCCGCCCCGCGTAAAGTATCAGCCACAGGATTACCGCCGCAATTACTCCGGCCATCTCACAGCTTATCCCGTAAGCGTCAAGATACACACGGACGACATCAATATATTCATTCACCGCAGACATGATTATTCGCCTCCCTTGTTCCCGCGAAGACTGCGCCGGGCTGCTTCCTTCTCACGGTTTCGCCTCCACGCATGAAGGACTAGCGAGATTGCTATTATCCCGTAAGACACAAAGACCCGGAAATATTCTCCGATTTGCGCGTCCCCTATGAGGTTTTTCCCCGCAACAGGCGCAACGATAAACATTAGGTGAAAGAGTATTACCCCTGCGAAAACGTTGGCGATTGTAGCCCGTGAGACGCTCGCTCCTCCGATGAGTAACGCAGCAATCGAGAACATTCCGGCTTGGTCGTGGCTGTTGTAGGTGTTCAGCGTTCCCATGTTCTGAAGGTAGATTATCTGACCGTAGCACGCAAGCACCGTTGATATTACGATGGCGATGATTCGAGTGCGGTTGACGGCAATCCCGGCACTGTCTGCAACGCTCTGACTCTGGCCTATGGCGCGCATGTCCTGCCCTAACTTTGTCCGCCTGAACCACATAATGAACACGCAGAACAACGCAATCACAATCAGAGTCGCTAACGGGACTCGTATTGACCCCTCAATGAACGGAAGCTGAATCATCATGAATGACTTTGCGCCGTTAATGCTGAGGAATTGCCCGGCGTCCTTTGTCCCTGTGATGATTGTGGGAATGAGGTTGTCCAGAATCCCGCGAATGCCCAGCAGGCTCACAGCGTTGCGGATTCCGTAGCCCCTCGAAAGAAGCAGTGTAGGACTCGTGATCGGGATTATCCAGCCCATGAGATACAGCACGGTCATCTGATACACGCCGTTGATGAAGAAGCCGAGTATGTAGCCCGTAACCATTTCGCGCCCTTTCGCCCTGTTCATGACGTGGCCGCAGAAAATTCCAAGTACTACAGCAATCGGAGTACCTATGAGACACGCCAGCACCATCCCGGGAATGCCGACGATCCCCCAGTCGCATATGAAGAGAAGTCCAATTTGCCCGGCCATAGCTCCGAGTACCATTCCGAAATTCAAGCCCATTCCGGCCATGATGGGAATCAAAAGCGACAGTATCAGGAACGAATTACGTCCGATTCGCGTCAATAATTCCTGAATTAGATAGCTTGCTGAATATCCCGAAAGAGGAATAGCGAACGCCGATATTATTATGAACACTGCCGGGACTGCGTTGTTTGCGATTATGTCAAAGAGTTTGCGAATCATCTTCCGGCACGCACCTTTCTTGTGAGAGCATACAGAATCATTCCGTTGCTCACGATTAAACGTATGACTTCTGACATGTCCGTCTGAAGATAGCTGTTGATTACGCTGGGTGTCATCGTCAAAATTCCCTGAAACAGGAACGTCCCGACAATGACATTCAGGATTCCGGCCTTGTTGACGCTTGCCCCTCCAAGCAGTATTGACGCTACAGCAGGAAGTGCCATGTAGAACGGTCCCATGTACAATTGAATGAAGCCGAAACTCTGTTCGTAGACGATAATCCCGATCGCGCCGAGAATTGTAGAGAGCATTACGGAGATCGTCCGCATTCTGTCGACATTAACGCCGGAAGCCCGCGCAAATTCAGGGTTAGAGCCTACCGCAGTCATGGCCGTGCCCGTTTTCGTCCGCATGAATATCCACACAAGCACCGCCATCACCGCAAAGAATATCAGCATTCCCGTAGGTATATAGAGGTGAATATCATCGGTCTGAATGTTCAGCGCAAGTGAGTCGCTCAGTACGTGAAGCCAGTAGCCCTCAACGCTGATTGTTGTACGCAAGCCCTTGCCCGCATAGCCCCATACCATAGTGGGATGTTTGTACGGGAGAAGCAGCCACGCTATGCACATGAAGGAGACTGACGAGAAACCCACGTATGTAGCTATCATCATCTCATCGCCCTTCACGCGGTTCAGCAATTTCCCGTAGAACCAGCCGAGAATCGCCGCGATTGGTATAGCTATGATTATTGCTGAGGCAAATCCGAGAGGCTCCCGCCATGTCGTAACAAAAATATCATTGAGCCACGAAATATCGTATTTGTCTCCAAGCCCTGAAAGCCACGCTAAAATCTCCGTGTTCCACTCAATCGAGAGCGTTGCGCCGAGAAGCCCCGCAATAATTCCCAGAGGCAGGCCGAAATTCAGACCGCACCCCGCCTGCACCATCGGTATCATCGCAAGCACCATAACGCCGTTCATGCCGAAACGAACAAGGGTGTTTGACAGCGACGTGTCTACCCTCACGCCCACGAACGGAGCGGCGATAAACAGCGCAAGCAGGAACAGCGCAATTATTATTCTCGGCCATCCCGCATTCTGTATGAATCTCTTTATCATGCTGACTCTTCTCCCTCCTCTTGATGTGTCTGACCCATCATCAGCATTCCGAAATCTTCAGCCGGACTCGACGCAGGCAATATCCCCGCGATTCTCCCCTCGTCAACAATCGCGACTCTGTTGCAGACGCTCCGCAGTTCTTCAAGTTCGGAGCTTGTGATGATTATCGTTGTGCCGTTCTCGCGGTTGTACTCTTTGAGCGTGTCAAGAACGATGGACTTTGCGCCTATGTCGATTCCCCGTGTCGGTTCGCAAATCAGCAGGATATTCGGACGTAACACAAATGCTTTTGCGAGACACACTTTCTGCTGATTCCCGCCGGACAATTCGCCCGCAAGCTGACCCGGCCCGGTGCATTTAATGTTGAGGCTGTCGATATATTTCCGGGCTTCCTTCCTCATCGCTAACTCGTTGCGTACCTGGAAGATATACGGAATGCCGAGAAGGAATCTTCCCTGCGTCTGCATGGCCGTAAAAGTAATGTTCCAGTCTAGCGGCTCATCAAGAAGGAGTCCGACTCCGCGCCTGTCCTCGCTGACAAATGCCATTTTCCGCCCTAATGCCGCTCGCGGTTTGTTGAGAGCCAGCGAACGCCCGAATATTCGCACCTTCCCTCCGGCAGGATAGAGTCCCATAATGCCGTTTGGGATACCGAGCTTGCCATGCCCCGCGAGTCCGCCAATCCCGAAAATTTCCCCCTTCATGACCTCGAACGAGACATCACGCACAGTTTCGCCGGGCATATCGACCCACAAATGCTCGACTTTGAGCGCGGGACGGATTTTCTTTTTCTTTTTGACGGGAGTCCCTTCTGCGTTTTCTGTCTCAATTTCTGCTGACGGCTCCGGGGTTTTCTGAAGGTCAATTTTCTTCTCGCTCTCGCGCCCAACCATCAATGAAGCTATCTGACGGGCTGAAAGATTTTCGGCGGGCTGGTCTGTGATTAGTCTTCCGTCCCTGAGAACAAGAATACGGCTGCACAACGCTTTAACCTCGCTCAGTCTGTGGGAAATGAACACAATCGCGATTCCTGAGCGCGCCAATTTCTTGAGGGCTGTAATCAAAATTTCGGCTTCCGTCTCCGTCAAAACCGCTGTAGGCTCATCGAGAAACAGCAGACGGGTATTCTTTCTGTCAATCTCTCTTGCTATCTCTATGAACTGCTTATAGCCTACGGGCATTTCACTAACAATCATGTCGGGGCTTATGTTGACTCCAAGCGTGTGAATCGCCGAGCTTGCGCGGTCATTCATGGCCTCGCGGTTAAGCGTTGAGACTCTGTCGCTGAATAGGTAGCTCATTGATGAGCCATTGAGGACTTCACGATTCAGCAAAATATTTTCTGTTGCTGTGAAACCGGGAATGAGTGAAAATTCCTGATGTACCATTCCGATACCGTGAGCGAGTGCCTGATTCGGGGACGTGAAATCGACTTTCTTCCCGTCAACAAACAACGCTCCTTCATGGCCGCCTGTCGATGAGATTACCGGCATTCCGAAAAGTATGTTGAGAAGGGTGGATTTCCCTGCTCCGTTTTCGCCGACAAGACCGATAATTTCACCTGCGTTGATGTTGAACGATATATCAGACAAAACGCGGTTGCCGTAAAATTCCTTGCCGATGTGTTCAAGCTGTAATAATGGGATATTGTTTTCCGACAAATTAATCACCTCTTGCGTAAAAGAAAAGGGAATGCGCCGGAAATTAACGCACTCCCCGTGAATTACATGGACTGATTAAGATTCTCATTCCTCAAAACTACCCCCCTGTATCCCTACTTGGTGCAAGGTATTACCCCCCTTCCGCTGTCGCTCCCTCCCCCCTTGGCAAGGGGGATGAGGATCTCCGGGGTTCTTGCCTCTCCTGCATAAGGGGAGGGTAGGGTAGGGTCGCGCTTTCTACTCTGCTGTAGGAGGGGTCATGCGGATATGGAAATACTTTTCGGGGATTTCGACATCAGCCAGTCCGAGATACCCTCCGCCTAACACATATGTGTCCTGCCTGAGAAGGATAAATTTCGTGTTCTTCACGCCTGTTGCGGCTTCTGTGAAATAGCTTGCGCCCCAGTGTGCGCCCGGGCAGAAAACATCATAAGCCTCGCGCATTTCCTTCAACGCCTGAGCAGTTCCGAGCTTGTTCGTGAATGTTCCCTCAACGTAGCGTTTGCCGTATTCAGCAAGTGCCGCCGTTGTCGTGTAGCCCCATGAATATGCCCATGTTCCCATGCGTTTGCCGCCTCCGGCCTTCACTACAGCGTCTTCAACTTTCTTGAGGATTGCGGGCCAGTCTCCCTGCTCTTTCGAGAGGTCAATACCTAATGCGCCGGGGTAACCCATCAAAGGCGAGGGCAAGTCAGCCTCAACGAAATATCCGCCGAGTGCCGCAACCTGACGGAGCAGCGGCTCTGTATGTCCGTCATTCGTGCAGAAAAATGCCGCGTCCTTGCCGTATTTCTCGATCCATGCGGGCATGTTCTCAAGAATATACTGCTGCGCCCCGGCCATGCCTACATCGCTTGTAGGGTCGGGGGCTGTCTCGAACACGAATTTGATTCCCAGATCCTTGCAGGCTTCCTCCATGATAGCGCGTCTGAGTCCGAGTGTCTCATAGCTCATATGACGGGGGAAGGAAATGTGAACGAATGTTTTTGCGCCCATCTTCTGAGCACCGAGCGGAATCGTGTAGCCCCTGCCGATGTGGTCAGTGTGAGTCGCAATGTCTGCCGCCTCTGTGATAACGCCGGGGTCCTCGTGAGGCTCACCCGCAAGGAGGAGAATATCATTCCTCTTTTCGCGGACTCTCCTGAATCCCTCAGCCGTTCCGGGTACAGCCTGGTTGACAACGATAACCTTCATCAGTGGGTCATCAGCAAGCCCGACAATCTGGCTTATCGTGGTTTCCTGCTCTGACGGGAAATTGTCCGGGTAAGTGATGTGAACGATCATTCCGCCGTCTTTCGCATCGCCGTATTTCTGAATCATAAGCTCCGCGCCTCTGAGGTCGTCTTCTGACTGCGAGACTGTCCCGGTCATTATTCCGATGTGGAACTTTGCAGGCTCTGCGGCAAATGACGCGCATACGAACAACGAGCACACAAGCATGAATGTTACTGTGAGTTTCAGCTTCAAGGGTAAATCCTCCTTCTGAATTTTATGGATGGCAATTATTATATCAGTTGTCCGTGAGAAAAAATCCCGCGTAATAGCCAGTTTGATTCGTGATTCCTATAAAGTCCGGCTACGATGTACCTTTTACGCTGTCGTTCTTATTCTTATGGAAATATAATTTGGAGAACAAGCATGAAATATAGTATGGCCTGTACGACATTTGTAACAGACTGCATAAAGCGGGGTTTCTTACCGTGTTTTTGTTGTGTTGTATTCACTGCTTTGCGGCCATGCTGTTGTTGATCATTCTGTCTACGCGCTCCCAGAATTGTTTTGCGAATGCGAGGGTGGCTGGGACTTCGAGTCTCTGGTCTCCAGTCTCAAAGATGAGGACTCCTTTGTTTTCTGTTACGGAGCGTTCTTTAATGTCGGCACTTTCGCCCTTCATGAGATAATCAATCGGCCTGTCAAAGACTTCTGATAACTTATGCATGTAATAAAGGCTTGGCGTTGAAGAGCCGCGCTCCCAGCGTGATACGACGTTGCCGTCAGTGCCGACTAAGCCGCCTAATTCTTCTTGGCTGAGTCCTTTTTCCCTTCTGAGTTCTTTTAGGATTAGGCCGTCAATCACAATAATCACCTCTTTGTGCGGAAATATAAACTTTTGATACTAGACAAAACAAGGCTGATATTGTCTAACTCTTTAATGTACGTATATTAAAGCCTATTGACATAAAGAAAAACGTAAATTATATTTTTTGCAAAATCCCAGTTTTCGAGACTAATAAAATGATAATGCCATACTGTTATATATAAATATTAGCCGTAAAAGACTAGGAAAATATATTTGCGGAAAGGATGAGATTCTCATGAGAAAGAAACTTGCGGGAATTGTCGGTGTGGTTATGCTGATCCTAATGGTGGTATGTGCGGGAGCATGGGCTACTACTCTTAGGTATAACGAAGAAGACCAGCAATGGCGTGATCTCGAAGTCCAGCAAGTACCATGGCGATCTGGCAATGATCCAGATAATGACTACTACGGTACAAACTGTTTTGCATTAGTCAAATGGATTGTGGAAATTGAAGGACGTGGAATAATAAATTCTTATACGAATTACGGCCGTGTCCTTGACGATTACACAGGCGGGCAGCTCGTGGCACAGCACCTTAACGACCAGAAAAATGCGTACCCTACGGCTGAAACAGTGAGGGCAGATTTCTCAAAGGCTCATTTGGGCGATGTCGTTCAGATGCGGTGGAAATACTCCAAATCAACCCAACACACTGCAATGATTAACGGTTTCGATGACAATGGGGTATATTTCTTCCAATCGCACGTGAGCGGTACAAACGTGAAGAAAATCAAGAACAGCTACTATTCATATGCAGACCTTGCACAGCGTTACTCAAATGCAGGAAGTCAGGGAGGCTATTCCATATATTATTTCGCCTCGCCAGTACCAGACAACACCAGAGCAAGGGACAAGGTAGTTGCGTATGCTTGGGAGATATACAATTTCAAATGGTACGCGTCTCAGCCTATACTGAAGCATAATGCAGAATATACAGGCCCAAGATGGGTAAGAGGAATTCCTTATACTCTGTACGGGACGGGCGACACGTTCGAGCAGTACAAGAATCTTATCGATAAAAACAATGAAGGTGTAAACAATGGTTTGTATGACATTGTTACGTATAATATCTGGACAGGCGAAAGCAGAACCAGTATGAAACACGGCATGGCATGCGCAACCTTTGTAACAACTTGCATAATGCAGGGTTTCCCTAATAATGCAGGTCTTTCCATGCAGCCAGCAATAGAATTTCATACAAAGAACGGCTGGAAGGATTACGTTTCCGTAGGAAGTCAAAGTTACGATGGATATAAGAGACTTCAAAAGGGTGATTATCTCGACAATTTCTCAAGCCACGTAATACTGGTTATCGATAATCATGTAGGCACTGGTAACGGAGACAGCTACATAGAATACATCGACCAGACTCCTGTATGGGATGAGAATAACGATATCGGGACACACAAGGGAACGTATTATTATTCCAGCTTGTCTTCAAAAGGTTACAGACCCATGTACGTTAATTATCCCGGAGATTCTGGTGGCGTACCGATAGACTCCGCGCACTTCCCGGATAATTACTTCCGCGAGTATGTCAAAAACTTTGATACCAACGGCGATGGTTATTTCTCACAAAGCGAACTCGATGCTGTAACCGAAATGTGGGAGGAGAATGGCCCTCACCCTGATAACGGCAATCCCAATAACGGGAACTACGGGTACGAATGGATAAAGATCGAGAGCATTGAAGGTATAAAACTGTTCAGGAACCTCAAATCTTTATGCGTTTACAGGGACAACATCAAAGAGATTGATTTGAGCGGCATGGAACATCTCGAAAGACTGTACTGCTACGGAAATGAGAATGATGAAGGGTATGGAAATAGGCTGACTAAGCTCAACTTGAAGAACTGCTCCTCACTGCAAGAGCTTAGATGTCAAAACAACCAGATAAAAACCCTGGACCTCAGCGGTATGGATAAGCTGACATTGTTATGGTGCTGGAACAACAAAATTGAAACACTTAACCTCAAAGGGTGCAAGTCTCTTCCTGAGCTTTGGGCAAGGGATAACAAGCTGACCAGCTTTAACGCTGAAGGATGCGACAGCCTCAAGAAAGCATACTTGTGGAACAACAGCTTCACGGGCTTCGGCCAAGGTTCAAATTATATGCCGGCACTTGAAGTCTTGAATTTAGCAGGATGTTCATCCATGACAGGCCTGAACCTTACGGATTATAAAAACCTCAAGGAGCTTCACATCAATGACTGTTCGTCTCTTGAGTGGGTCGATACGAGCTATTCCCCGAACATAGCAAATACCGTAAACACAAGCGGATGCAACAGCTTATTGACTTTTGACCGTGAACCAGGCGTTAAAGTAACAGGCACTGCACCTACCATAACGACAAATTCACTGCCAGATGCCTACGTTGGAAAATCCTACAGCGCAACAGTCAGTTCATCAGGAACGGGCTCAGGCAACGAGAGAATATTCTTCTGGATTGAGAACGGCTCGGACGCACATTCAAACGGTTTCAGGTTGCGGAATTATAAGGGGAATATTACAGGTACTCCGAAGCAAGAAAGCAACTCCATGAAGATTACCGTAAGAGCCTCGAATTATGTCGGCGAAACCTCGAAGACATTCACTGTAAAGGTAATGCCGGAGATAACCGCACCGTCAATCACAACAACAAACCTCCCTGACGCATATTATGGCGAGGAATATAACGCTAGAATTTCTGCAACAGGTACAGTACCTATACGCTATACCATTGGCGTAGGAACATATAGCTGTGGGTTCCTAATCGATGGTAAAAATCCGGTGTTTCCAAGCACAACGGAATAATCAACGGCACACCAGGCTTCCGTGATGGCAGCCCAATTTCGGCACTTGAAGGCATAACTTTGCCCCATGATTTGAAAATTACGTTTACGGCGGAAAATTCTGCAGGAATGGAAACAAAAACCATCCCTATTACGCTATATAACCTTCCTGTTATCAACGATTTATTCAAAAACGGCAAAACAAGAGAGTCATATTCCGACTATGTAACAGTCAGCGGGGGAAAATCGCCGTATACATGGACGAAAGAAAGTGGCACAATTCCTCCGGGTCTGAGCATGAGTCCTTCAGGAAACAGCCTGTATCTCCAGGACACTCCGTCAGAAGCAGGAACGTATAATTTCTCGCTTAGGGTTAAGGACGCAAACGGCAAGACCGCCTCAAAGTCATTCGCGGTTACTATTGCAACAGCACCGACAATCACAACAGCGGCTAAACTTCCTAATGGCGCGATTAAGCAGGCGTATTCCCAGACTCTTAGCGCGACAGGAACACCGTCTATAACATGGACAAAAACGGGCGGGATTATTCCTCCGGGACTCACTCTGAGCAATGCCGGGAAAATTTCAGGCACTCTGACAAAAGCGGGGACTTACTCATTCACAGTAAAGGCTTCAAACTCTGCCGGAAACGATTCGAGAACGTTCACCATAATCATCACTCAGCCGACAATATCAGGGACATTCCCTAAGGGCGTTGTGAAGGCAAAATATACAGGCTCCGTAACTGTCAGCGGGGGAACTGCGCCTTACACGTGGAAAAATTCAGGGACTATTCCCACAGGGTTAAAGCTCACGTATTCCGGCAACAAGGCTACATTATCCGGGACTCCCACAAAGGCAGGGACTTTCACGTTCAAGCTGACCGCTACCGACAAGAACAAGGCCGCTGTAACTAAGTCCTTCACCGTAACCATCACAAAGCCAGCTATTTCCGGGACATTCGCCAATGGTGTCGTGAAGGCAAAATATACAGGCTCCGTAACTGTCAGCGGAGGAACTGCGTCTTACACGTGGAAAAACTCAGGGACAATTCCGACCGGGCTGAAGATTAAGTATTCCGGCAACAAGGCTACACTCTCAGGCACTCCCACAAAGGCCGGGACTTTCACGTTCAAGCTGACAGCTACCGACAAGAACAAGGCCGCCGTAACAAAGTCCTTCACGGTCAAAATCACACAGCCAGCTATTTCCGGGACATTCGCCAATGGTGTCGTGAAGGCAAAATATACCAGCTCCGTAACTGTCAGCGGAGGCACTGCGCCTTATACGTGGAAAAATTCAGGGACAATTCCCACAGGGCTGAAGATTAAGTATTCCGGCAACAAGGCTACATTATCCGGGACTCCCACAAAGGCAGGGACGTTCACATTCAAGCTGACTGCTACCGACAAGAACAAGGCCGTCGTCAGCAAGTCCTTCACCGTCAAGATCACGGAGGCGAAATCATCAGGCAAATCATCATCTGGGAACGGCGCAACATCACTGTACGCAGAGTCCTTAACCGGGCAGGCTGACTCAGTCGGCGAGACTCCGCAAATCCCCTCATCGCCCACAGATCAGACAGGACTCGCAGGAACAGGAGACACCGCCGTAAATCTCTCCGCAGACCTCGAAATCGTCAGCGATGACATTCTCGAATCATACGAGGGAAGAGACAGCGATCTCGTGAAAGTCCGTGAGAATACGCCGCTTAGATTCACCGTCAGCAACTGGGGCGCGAATGTCTCAACTATTACCGTTTACGTTAACGACAATCCCGTGGACAGCACAGTTTCAGGCGGGGGATTATTCACGCTTCCTGCCGAAATTGTGAGCGGTGATTTCAAGGTCAGCGCAAAAGCTCAGTCAGAAGCAGGCGAAATCGAAACCAACGAACTCTACATAATCGCGGAATAACACTGTCGCAAAATTTTTCCCTCTGGTCTTTCATGGCCGGGGGGAATTTTTGCATAAGCTCACATGCTTCTTTAATCTTTACGTTTTTTTGTTGTGATATGTTAAAATAAATATACTCCATTAACCACAATATTTCCATTTTTTATGATCATACGTGTGTAGTACGCCAGCAGTTTATACCGTAAAACTCGCGGCATAGGTATACTCATATGTTTCGAGTAACTATATCTAGCATTTCATATGTGTTTAGCTCTGTAATGTAGGGAGAATGACTGATATGTGCAGTTTCTCATATTCTAAACATGAAACAGTGAGCAGTTTCGCTTTACATTGTCGCGTATCATTTTGTCTTGTGAGTTTTTGTGCAAGTCTCAGGAATCCCCGCTACAGTCGCCGTGAGGAAAATCCTCCTTAGAGTGTTCCGCTGAAGAAAGCGCACGAAGGCAAACGGAGAGTGTTCCGCTGAAGAAAGCGCACGAAGGCAAACGGAATTTCATCAAAGGAAGGATGAGAATAATATGAAAACAGGGATGAAGAAATTTGCAGGCGTTATCACCGCTGTGATGTTGCTTCTGCTTGTGTTTGCGAGTCTGGGAAGTGCTGCGGTGTCCATTCAGTCCACTCAGTCCGCTAAGTCCATATCTGGGATAACCTACACATTCCTGAGCGGCAAAGTCGGTACCTACTATAATGATTTCGTGAAAGCGACAGGAGGCTATTTGCCGTTAACATGGACTAAGATAAGCGGCACACTTCCTCCTGGGCTTAGCATGTACAGTTCAAGCAACTACCTGTACCTCAGAGGTACTCCGACAAGTGCAGGCACGTATTCTTTCACGCTTAGGGCAACGGACGCATACGGCGACACCGACACAAAGTCATTCACATTGACTATTGCCTCTGCCTTAAGCATAGAGTACACGTTCGCGGGCGGCAAAGTAGGCACATACTATAATGATTACGTGAAAGCGACAGGAGGCTCTTCGCCGTTCACATGGACAAAGACAAGCGGCACACTTCCTTCTGGGCTTAGCATGTACAGTTCAAGCAACTACCTGTACCTCAGAGGCACTCCGACAAAGGCAGGCACGTATTCATTCACGCTCAAGGCAAAGGACGCGTACGGCAACACCGCTACAAAGTCATTCACATTGACTATTGCCCCTGCCCTGAAAATAGAGTACACGTTCGCAAGCGGCAAAGTAGGCACCTACTATAACGATTACGTGAAAGCAACGGGAGGCTCATCGCCGTTCACATGGACAAAGACGAGCGGCACAATACCTAACGGCCTAAGCATGTACCGTTCAGGCAACTATCTGTATCTCAGAGGCACTCCGACAAGTGCAGGCACGTATTCATTTACGCTCAAGGCAAAGGACGCGTACGGCAACACCGCAACAAAGTCATTCTCATTGACTATCGCCCCAGCCCTGAAAATAGAGTACACGTTCGCGGACGGCAAAGTAGGCACATACTATAATGATTACGTGAAAGCGACAGGAGGCTCTTCGCCGTTCACATGGACAAAGACGAGTGTCACACTTCCCAGCGGCCTCAGTATGTACAGCTCAGGCAACTACCTGTACCTCAGAGGCATTCCGACAAGTGCAGGCACGTATTCTTTCACGCTCAAGGTGAAGGACGCTTACGGCTATACCGCTACAAAGTCATTCACAATGACTATCGCCCCAGCCCTGAAAATAGAGTACACGTTCGCAAGCGGCAAAGTAGGCACCTACTATAACGATTACGTGAAAGCAACGGGAGGCTCTTCGCCGTTCACATGGACAAAGACAAGCGGCAAAATTCCTAACGGCCTCAGTATGTACAGCTCAGGAAACTATCTGTATCTCAGAGGCACTCCGACAAAGGCAGGCACGTATTCGTTCACGCTCAAGGCAAAGGACGCGTACGGCAACACCGCTACAAAGTCATTCTCCTTGACAATTCCTAACCCGGTACCGATAACGTACACGTTCAGCAACGGCAAAGTAGGCACCTACTACAACGATTAAGTGAAAGCAACGGGAGGCACGTCGCCGTTCACATGGACAAAGAC